>CAYSWR010000001.1:0-37559 GCA_964434855.1 uncultured Nitrosopumilaceae archaeon
TTTTAAAAAAATTAGTTAGGTAAATCATGATTTTCCTACTTTTGTTATTTTGATTTTTTTAGATTTAGCTTTGATATCTGTGTTTTTATCATTTGGAACAAATCTAAATTCGTTTTATGTATTTGACAAAAGTGGTGCGGGAGAAGGGATTTGAACCCTCGAAATCCTAAGATACTAGCCCCTCAAGCTAGCGCCTTTGGCCAGGCTGGGCGACTCCCGCATTATGCAAATACCCATGCATGGTTTTTATAAGCCTTGATTACTTTTTCAAAATATGCTTATCCCTGTCCGATGTTTTACTTGTGGGAATTTAATTGCTGACAAGTTCAAGGATTATCAAACAAGAGTAAAAGGCGGAGAAGATTCTGCCAAGGTTCTTGATTCGTTAGGAATTAAAAGATATTGTTGTAGAACAATGATGTTAACATCTGTTGAGACTATTCATCAAGTAATCCCATTCTACGAAGCTATTAGAAGAAGACAGCAAGAAGTACAATCTGAGCTAGAGTAGGATGCCAAAGATCACTTCCGTAAAAGGAAGGCTGCTATACAATAGCAGGGGCAGCAAAACAATAGAAATCGATGTTGTTTCTGACAATTCTTATCTAGGCAGAGTTTGCGCACCTTCTGGAGCAAGCATTGGAAAACATGAGGCACAAAGTTTCCAAGACAACAAGCCAAAAAAGAGTCTCCAGGTCCTAAATGCAAATCTAAAAAAATTTGTAGGACTAGATCCTTCAGATTTAAAATCAACCCATAACACCATACGAGAGATTGATTCTACACCTAATTACTCAAAGATAGGTGGAGCCGTAGCTTTTGCTCTTACAATAGCGTCTGTTGATTCCGCTTCAAAATCACTAGGAGTTCCACTGTTTAAATTGATCTCACAGGATAACGACTATAAATTTCCCTTTCCCCTAGGAAACATTTTAGGAGGGGGTGCTCACGCAGGCAAGGGAACTCCAGACATTCAAGAAATTTTAGTTTGTGCAACTAGCGCAAAGACGATTTTTGATGCAATAGAGATGAACCTTTCAGTACACAAGGAGTTGCAAAAAGTCCTAGCAAAACATGAACCTGACTTTACAAATGGTCGTGGAGATGAGGGAGGCTGGGCACCTAAAATAAACAATCAAAAGGCACTGGAATTTTCAGCCAAAGCCTGTGAAAATCTTGGGTTCACGTTAGGCAAAGAAGTTTCTCTTGGTGTAGATTTTGCATCATCTACGCAATGGGATGAAAAGAAGAAAAAATATGTTTACGACCGAGAAGGTTTTGAAAACACACCAGAAAAACAACTAGAGTTTGTTTCAGAAATCATAAAAAAATACAAGCTTGTTTATGCCGAAGATGCAGTACACGAAGAAGGATTTGAAGAAATGTCTGTTTTGACTTCGAGGTTTCCTAAAGTGTTGATAACAGGAGACGACTTGTTGGTAACAAACACAAAAATTCTGAAAAAAGCTATAAAAATGAAATCGTGCAATGCTGCAATCTTAAAAGTAAACCAAGCTGGAAGCCTGTATGATGCTTTAGAATTTGCATCAGAGGCCCAGAAAAACAATATCAAATTAATAACATCACATCGGTCAGGAGAATCTTCAGATTCGCACATATCACACATTGGTATCGCTACAAAATCCAAAATGCTGAAGGTAGGCGTGGTGGGTGGAGAAAGAATAGCCAAACTAAATGAGTTGATTCGTATTTCAGAGTATGATTTAATACGTGGAATGGCACAAATTTAAAATCACAATATGAGTGAATCAGATCTTGAAAATATAGAGAAGACAATCTTATCTACCGGAATAAGAGTAGGGACGCCAGTCAGGACAAAATTTATGACTCCCTTTATTACAAAGGCAACTCCTGAAGGACTATACATTATTGATATCAAAAAAACATTGTCAAGAATTCAAACTGCTGCCAAATTCATAAACAGAGCAGATATTTCTAAAGTAATAGTATGTTCTGGTAGAGAATATGCCAACACTCCAATAGAAAAATTCTGTGAAGTAACTGGAGCAACAGTAATGCTTGGAAGATTCATGCCAGGCACTCTTACAAACCCACTTTTACCATTTTACATAGAGCCACAGCTTGTGGTAGTTTCAGATCCACAAACTGATGAACAGGCTGTTCTAGAAGCTACAAACGCAGGAATTCCAGTTATTGGTTTAGCAAATACAGACAATGTTACATCGAAACTTGATTTGATAATTCCAGCCAATAACAGAGGAAGAAAATCTTTGGCAACCACATACTGGCTTTTGGCAAGAGAAGTATTGATACAAAAAGACCAGCTTAAAGAGGGCGAGTCAATGAAGTATGGAATTGACGATTTTGAAACAAAGATAGTTGAAGAAGAAATAGAAGAAGAACCGAAAAGAACGCCTCGTTTTGAGAGATCTAAGAGGCAATAGAATAATGCAGATAAGAACACCGGCTGTTGCTGGCATGTTCTATCCAAAAGAAACACACGAATTGAAACGAGCAATACATGATTGTTTCTTGCATCCTTTTGGACCAGGAAAAACTCCGCCTGTTGAAAATAATGAAAAAATTCTCGGGGTGATCTCTCCACATGCAGGATACATGTACTCAGGGCCTATAGCGACAAATTCCTTTTATCACATTTCTTCACAAAAACCAGAACTTGTCATCATTATTGGTCCAAATCATTGGGGCATTGGTTGCAATGTTGCTGTGATGAAAGAAGGACAATGGCAAACGCCTCTTGGAAATGTTGAAGTCGATACGGAATCTGCAACAAAGTTACACGAAATTTCTACGATAGCAGAATTAGATTTTTTTTCACATACAAAAGACCATAGTTTAGAGGTTCAAGTTCCAATGTTACAAGAGATTTATTCTCATAAATTCAAGATTCTCCCAATAATTTTGATAGACCAAGGGTACAAGGCTGCACAAGAGATTGGCAAGGCATTAGCAAAGATTGCAAAAACCAAGAAGACCATCATCATAGGTTCGTCGGATTTTACACATTATGAAGAAAATAGCTATGCATACAAACAAGACAAATTGTTGATAGAACCCATTCTTGATTTAGACGTGGACCGATTCTATAACGTGTTACAAGAAAATCAAATCAGTGCATGTGGATATGGAGCGATTGCATCCACCATGATAGCTTGCAAAGAACTTGGAGCTTCAAAAGGAACTTTACTCAAATATGCCACAAGTGGAGATGTGGCTGGAGACAAGAGTTCTGTGGTAGGATATGCATCGATTGCATTCTCATGAAATCAAGTGCTTCTGCTCCCGGCAAAGTCATTTTGTTTGGGGAACATTTTGTGGTTTATGGCACAAAAGCCATACTTTGTTCCATAGATAAGAGAATCAAAGTGACGTCTCAGACAATTGATGAGAAAAAAATCAAAATCATTTCAGAACTTGGCAAAGAAGAAGTCGATGTGGGTTCATCTTCAAATGATTCCATTGAACTGATGAGACCATTTGTACACTTGGCAACCCATACTTTAAAGAAATTCAATAAAAATTGCGGTATTAAAATTAAAATTGAATCAGATATACCATCAGGCATCGGTCTTGGGTCATCTTCAGCTTCTTGTGTAGCAGCTGCTGCATCAATAACTGGATTGTTTGAAAAACTTTCAAGAGAAGATATTCTAAAATTGGCAATTGAAGCTGAACGGACAATTTTCAAAAACACATCGGGCGCTGATTCCTCTGTCTGTACTTTTGGTGGACTCGCAGAATACGACATCAAAAATGGTTTTAAAAAAATTAATTTTGGATCAGATTTTGATCTTGTAATTGCAAATTCTAAACAATCGCACAATACTAGTGAGGTTGTTGAAAAAGTAAGAAAATTTAAGGAAAACAACAAGGAATTGTTCGAGTCATTGTATAAACAAGAGTCAGAACTTATCCAAGATGCACTTTTATCACTAGGAAAAAATGATTTATCAAAAGTTGGTTCGTTAATGTCTAAAAATGAGCTTCTTTTAGAACAGATTGGTGTGTCTACTGACAAATTAGACATTCTTGTCCAAGAAGCCAAGAAAACCTCGTTTGGTGCAAAAATTACAGGAGCAGGTGGTGGTGGATGTATAATTGCGCTTGTAGACAAATCTAACCTTGCTAAAACCATCACTAATTTGAAAAATCATGCTGAGGTGCTTTCTGCTAGAATTGATAATCAAGGACTAGTAGATACTTTTTAAACCGACTGGTTTACTGTAGAAAAATATGATTTTGATAAAACTTGGCGGTTCTATAATTACAAACAAGCAAAAACCACTTACTCCAAACCTTTCAGCTATAAACAAGATTGCATCACAGTTAAAGAAAATAAAAGAACCAATCGTAGTGGTGCACGGCGGGGGATCTTTTGGTCATTACTGGTCGGTCAAATATGACATGCATACGAAACCAGCTAAATATAACAAAAAAGGTGTATCTGTCGTCAAAAATTCCATGGTTGAATTAAACAAAATTATTCTTGATTCTTTTCTAAAACATAGCTTGAACCCGTATTGTTTACCTCCAACTGATTTTATGTTTGGAAATAAAGCTGATCAGAAAAAAGTTAGAGAGATTGAAAAGATTGCAAAGGCTGGACTAGTTCCAATATCATATGGAGATGTGATGTGGTATGGTGAAAATAAATTCTATATTTTGTCAGGAGACAAAATCATGGGAGTGTTATCTAAAATTCTAAAACCCAGACTGGTGATTTTTGTATTAAATGTAGATGGAGTCTTCTCCGATATGAAAACAAAAAAGCTGCTAAGTGAAATAAAAGGAGAAAAGACAGAGATATCTGAAGTTGAAATGGATGTTACAGGTGGGATGAGTCGTAAAATCAAAGAAGCCATATCCATTTCAAAGAGTGGAACCAAAGTTTTCTTTGTAAATGGTAACAAACCAGACAGAATAGTAAATGCAGTAAAGGGAAAGTTTGAAGGAACTTTGTTTAAGAGATGAGTAAGGTGGATACTGATTATCTCATTCTTGTAGACAAAGATGATAATCCGATAGGAATTGAAGAAAAAATCAAATGCCATTTGCCAAATGGCAAGCTTCACAGAGCTTTTACTATTCTCTTGTTTAACAAAGACGGCAAGCTTCTTCTTACAAGACGGAGTCAAAGTAAGATGTTATGGCCATGGGATTGGGATGGAACAGTAGCTAGTCATCCACGACAATCAGAGACGTATGTCTCTTCTGCAGAACGAAGATTACCAGAAGAGATTGGAATTTCGTGCAAGTTAGATTATTTATTCAAGTTCGAATATCATGTTCCATACAAGAATATTGGTTCAGAAAATGAGATCTGTGGAACTTTAATTGGCATAATAGAAGATAATACAAACATAAAATTAGTTAAAGAAGAGATTGATGCAATAAAGTGGGTTTCCGTGGATGAACTTTTAGATGATTTGAAAAAAGTACCGGAGATTTATTGTCCATGGATGATATTGGCTTTGTATTTTTTACCAAAGTCAAAAACTGATATTTCACCAGAACACAAGTCAATTTTAAATGTGTGGAATAGAAAAGAAATCAATCAAATCCTTGAAAAACCTGTACAATATCATTTTCCTGACAAAAAATGGGAGCTGAAATAATGTCATTAAATTCAATTACAAAAACTGCAAAAACCGTCGACTCCTTTTTGCTTTCTAGACTAGAGGGAACCCCAGTTCAGCTTTACGATGCTGCTTCACATCTAATCGAACATGGCGGAAAAAGACTCAGACCATACATGGTGATAAAGAGTTGTGAGATTTTGGGCGGAACTGCCAAACATGCCCTACCTGCAGCAGCAGCAGTTGAGATGATACACAACTTTACCCTAGTTCATGATGATATCATGGATAATGATGAGATGCGTCATGGAGTTCCAACAGTACACCGAAAATTTGGCATTCCTGTTGGTATCCTAGCTGGAGATGTTTTATTTTCAAAAGCCTTTGAAACAATTTCATCTGGTTCAAATGTACCAGAAAAAGTCAGTCTTGCTCTAGTAAGTAAACTTGCCCAAGCATGTATTGATGTTTGTGAAGGTCAGATACTTGATATCAGCATGGCCCAGTCACAAAAAATTCCTTCCGAGAGTCAATATATAACAATGGTAGAAAAAAAGACTTCAGCCCTCTTCGAAGTTTCCTGTGCAATGGGTGCAATATGCGCAAATACAAAAAGAAAAGATGTTGAAAACCTTTCTTTGTTTGGAAAAAATTTGGGTATTGCATTTCAAATAGTTGACGATCTGATAGGCATCGTTGGCGATCCTAAAATCACCAAGAAACCTGTTGGTAATGACATTCGTGAAGGAAAAAAATCACTGCCCATACTTCTTGCAATAAACAAAGCAAGAGATGGAAATAAGGAAAAAATTCTAAATGCATTTGGCAATTCCTCTATATCAAAAAAGGAGATCGAATCAGTGATCAAGACAATTAATTCGATGGGAATAGAAAATATTGTTAGAAAGAAAGCCTTGCAGTATTCTAAGGCGGCAAAAAAATCATTAGCGTCTTATGATGGAAGAGCAAAAAAAGAACTTTTATCACTTTTAGAATTTGTAGTAGAGAGGAATTTATAATTGGATGACGACTTGAGAAAGGCGATACGTGGAATCGCCCTTCAGAATGCTTCTGAACACGAGGGAAAAACCCGTAATGAGACAGTAATATCGAAAATTCTTGGTTCAAGGCCAGATCTTAGGAGCAAAACAAAAGAAATCATTCCCATCATTTCTGAAGTTGTAACAGAGATTAACAGACTTTCATTGGCAGAGCAAAAATCAGAATTAGAAAGTAATTTTCCAGAACTTCTTGCCACAAAACCAAAACAAGAAAGAGTTGGCCTCCCACCACTAGAAGGAGCGGAAAACGGCAAAGTTGTCACAAGGTTTCCACCAGAACCAAATGGTTATCCACACATTGGTCATGCAAAGGCTGCAATAATTGATGAAGAATACGCAAAGATGTACAATGGAAAGTTGATTCTTAGGTTTGATGACACAAATCCTGAAAACGAAAGACTAGAATATTATGCTGCAATCAAAGTTGGGCTTGACTGGCTTGGAGTAAAATACGATCGTGTGAAAAACACATCAGATGATATCGAATTAATTTACAAAAAAGGAATGCAGATGATTGAATCAAATCATGCCTATGTTTGTACTTGTAATCAAGAAACAATAAGCAAAAACAGACGAGCGATGAAACCTTGTAAATGTCGATCAGGTGATCTTGAACAAAACACGAAAAGATGGCACAGTATGTTTGAAAAATACAATCCTGGTGAAGCAATAGTCAGATTTCGTGGAAATATGACGTCAGAAAATACAGTAATGCGCGATCCTGCACTATTTAGAATAATTGAAGGAAATCATCCGTTGCTTATGAACAAATACCGAGTGTGGCCAAATTATGATTTTGCTGTAGCAATAGAGGACAGCATTGATGGGGTAACACATGCCTTTAGAACAAAAGAGTATGAGCTTCGAAATGAACTGTATTACGCTATTTTGGATAGATTGCAGATGAGAAAGCCAAAGATGTTAGAATTTTCCAGATTAGAGTTTGAAGGGATGCCTGTCTCAAAAAGGATACTAAAACCGCTGGTTGAAGAAGGGCGAGTATCTGGTTATGATGATCCAAGACTTCCAACTCTTGAAGCTATGCGTAGACGTGGAATTGTGCCTGAAGCAATAAGAAAGTTTGTTCTTTCATTAGGTTTTACAAAATCTGATACACTTGCCCCATTTGATACTCTAGAATCATTTAACAGAAAAATGATTGATGCAACTAGTATCAGATTGTTTATGGTTACAGAACCTGTAAAACTAGTTGTAAAAAACAACAAAGTGACATATGCTGAACTTACAAATCATCCGCAAAAAGACAT
Organism: uncultured Nitrosopumilaceae archaeon; assembly: GCA_964434855.1. GTDB lineage: Archaea > Thermoproteota > Nitrososphaeria > Nitrososphaerales > Nitrosopumilaceae > UBA8516. The sequence continues at coordinate 7,909 of CAYSWR010000001.1, forward strand.
TGGTAAAAGAAAAGTTGAAGTCGACGGTGTCTTTTATGTTTCTGGTAATGATGTGAAAGATCTCAAAGTCGGAGATCAATTAAGATTAATTGAATTGTATAATGTAAAAATAACAAAAATAGGATCAGATATCGAAGCGGAATATTCTGGTAATGATTTTAAAGCAGAATTGCCTAAAATTCAATGGATTACACAAAAAAGCTCTACAAAGATAAATATTCTGATACCAAAGACGCTTTTTGTTAATGAAAAATTTAATGAAAATAGTCTTGAAACGCTACAATCTTTTACGGAAAAATACTACTTAGAATTAAATGAGGGTGCAGAAATTCAGTTTGTTAGATTTGGATATTGCAGAAAAGATTCTGCGATTCAAGCAATCTATACTCATAAGTGAAGAAAAATGAAAATTGCAAGATTGTTAGGAAAAGACATGGAAACATATGGTTTTGTTAATGGAGATAATATAATTACAAAAGAAGATATCACTCATCAAACAGGTATTCCGATACCTCAACACATCAAAGATTTTCTTTTTGATGGTTGGTATGACGAGATAAAACCAAAGATGTCAAATCTAAAATATACACAAAAGATTTCCGATTTTAGTGTCCTTGCACCAATTCCGAATCCCTCCAAAATAATTTGTCTTGTATTTAATTACAAAGATCATGCAAAAGAACAAAATTTGATTCCTCCAGACGAGCCTTCCATAATAATAAAACCAAAAACTACTCTAAATGGAGCCACCTCAGACATAATTTGTCCTTCCTTTGTATCCAAGCTAGACTATGAAATAGAGCTTGCATTGATCATTGGAAAAGATTGTAAAAACATAACAGAACAAGAAGCAAAAAATGTAATTTTTGGATATATGATTCTAAATGATACTTCGGCTAGGGATGTACAAGCTAAAGACAAACAATTTACACGTGCAAAGGGATTCGATACTTTTGCTCCTTGTGGTCCGTGGATTACAACTGCAGATGAGATATCAGATCCTCAAAACCTAAAGATGTTAACTAAAGTAAATGGTATAGTTAGGCAGGATTCTTCAACATCTAACATGTTCTTAAAAATACCTACAGTAGTTTCCATGCTAAGTCAGGTAATGACTCTAGAAAAAGGAGACATAATTTCAACAGGAACTCCTGCAGGAGTCATGTTAAACAGGCCAGATGCAGTTTACCTGAAGAATGGTGACAGGATAGAAATGGAAATTGAAGGACTTGGGAAGCTAGAAAATACTGTGAAATTTGTAAATTAGTATCTAAAACTATTAAGGCAGGTAAATCCAAAAGATTCCATGGGAAAAATAATAGTTGGTAAAACCTCTGATATTCCAGTTGGTAAGATGCAAAAGGTTACTGCAGATGGAAAGGAGATTGTTGTGATGAACATAGACGGAAGCTATTTTGCTATGGATGACACTTGCACCCATGCAGGGGCAAGTCTTTCAGAGGGAAAGTTAGAAGGTTCTATTGTAACATGCGACTGGCATGGTTCAAAGTGGGATGGTAAGACAGGTAAGCTGCATGCATTTCCTGCAAAAATTAAGGATTTGAATACATACAAAATAGTAGTTGAGTCAGACAACATATTTTTGGAACTCTAAGTGCAAACTTTATAAAATCAACACAATTAGGTAGCTTTGATGGTACAATGGTGGACAATAAATCTCAGAACACAGAAACTCTCAATCAGGCCATTACCACACTTGAAGAAATAGCTTCAAACCCTTCTACTCCAAAGAATATTAAAAAAAGTATAGCTGATTTGGCATTAGAACTTAAAAAACAGGAATATTCTGTTTCAATGCGTGCTGCAAATGCCATAAGCTTGTTAGATGATATAACACAGGACCCAAACATGCCATCATATGTAAGAGTGACATTATGGCAAGCAGTATCCACGCTTGAAAGAATAAGGGAATAAATTTAGAATCGCTGTTTTTCCAATCATGAAGATAGAGGAATATCTTGCATCACTTCCACAGTCTATTCTTTCAGGACAAGAAGTGCAGCTTCCAGATAATGCTTTCAGAGAAATATTTCGATTTGCAGAACTTGGCAAGAATGACATATTTTATCATCTTGGATGTGGAAATGGGAAGGGAGTTTCCATAGCTCTGGAAGAATTTGGGGTGAAAAATGCGGTTGGAATAGATATTGATGGAAAAAAAATCAGTTTAGCAAAAAAACTTCTAAAAGAAAAAAATTTTTCAAACTACACATTACAATGTCATGACATAAGACAAGCAGACTTTAGTGATGCTACAGTTATTTTATTTTGGTTTGTAGATCAACAAATAATCGATGCTATGATGGACAAGTTTTCATTGTTGAAAAGCGGCTGTAAAATAATAACAATTTGGGGCCCATTGCCAGGATGTCTTCCTGATAAAGTGGAGTTCCCCTATATTCTAAATACGGTTCCTTTTAAAAAAGCAAATGACCTAAAAGAACAACTTCTTGCAGTATTTGGCACTGATTGTGTAGATTTTGTAACTGCTTGGGAATTTGCAGAAAGATACACCAAAGCAATTGGGTCGCCAAATGCTGGCAACGATCGATTTCTTACCATACTACAATCTGTTGTAATATGGATAAACGCAAAAAATCTAGGAGTTGCTTGCGGTGATGAAATTCCTCAGCCAATAAAGACGTACATTAGCATCCTTAGGACATTTTTCAATATAGATGTAGAATATCTTTTGAATAAACAATAGATGGATCTATGATTAGTCATATTTTTATCTAGAAAAATAGTAAAGCATCCTATGTGGGGTGAAAGAATAAACATCAATGTATCTGCCATAGATTATGAGAATACAAGCCGAGAAATTATCTCTATCTTGAGAAATCTAGAACAGATGGTACATGGAGAAAATGATTTTATTGTCACAGATTCTGAATTAGCATTCGGTTGGCACTTTTATGTTGTGTGTGTTAACAAGGCCCTTGTGCAAAAGTTGTCAGAACAGATGGGACCTAGTTTTGATGAAATTAAAGGAAAAGGATTAGAGAAGAAATTTCTTACTTGGCTCACAGATAAGCTATCCCAGAGACAGTTGAAGGTTAAGCTTGCTATCAAAGAAGAGATGGAATCAAGTAAGTACGGCATATTTTAAAATAAAAAGGCCCTTGAGGGGAATCGAACCCCTGTCCGGGGATCCACAGTCCCCTATACTGGCCACTGTACTACAAGGGCCACCAAGGACGGATCCTCTCATGTCCAGTATTAATCTTAACTAATGGATTGTATTGAATGAGAACCAGACTCTAAGTTTATTATTTACTAAAAAATATTCCAAGTATGAAAAGTGGAATACTGTGGTTTCTTGCAATGGGAATAACTGCAGCTCTTGCCTATTATGGTTCAACATATCTTCTTCCTTGGTATTAAATTCAAAAATTTTAATAAATTAGTTGTAACGTAGTTTCTTCTTTATGCTTCGCAGTTTACGCATTCCAAACGATTTGACTTTCCATCTTTTTGTGTATCTATATGTGACAAAGGCAGAGATTACAGTGGATAGAGCTAGAGCAGGAAGCATCCAATAGAAATTTTTATCACTACTTGGAAATAGACTAAAAATAGTTGCTAGTGTGTTTGGTACAAGAACTGCTGTTCCAGCTACTGTAAGCCAGACTATTAGAGTTGCAAGTTTGTTGGAAACTTCAGCTTGAATTACGTTTATTCCTGTAGCAACTACCTGCATGACGTTTTCTGACATTTGGATCTGTCTGTCTAGTCTACCAAGAAGGACTTCAAATTTGCCAAGGATTATTTCATCGTCAGAAATCATTTCAGCATCTCCATACTTTAGGTTCTGAACCGTATCATATGTAGCCCACACTGCGTTAAGAAATGTAAGAAGTGAAGTCTTCATATCAGAAAGTTCAAGGGACAGATCCTTTTGGATCTGTCTTGCACCTGCAAGATCAAGTTCTAGTTGTTCTGCTCTTTCTATGATTAAACGCAGAATTGAAAAGTTTGTTTCACTAAGCTCATCTATTATTCTTGCTACAAGTATTGTTTGTCTGTCTGCCCAGCTTTCAGGTTCTTTTGGCAGTTTACGTAGTAATGTATTGGAATAATTGTACAGTCGTGTTATTTTTCCTCCATAATCATCGTGTATAGTAACTACAAGGTCTTTTTTGATAAATATCAAAAGAGGTGATGTTTGTGTCTTGTTTGCACCTGTAATTACAAAGGGAAGCATCAAGCCAAGTGTATCTTCACTGTCTTCATAATGTGATACATATCCTGACAATAGAGTTGACGCATCCATGTTGATGCCAAGACTTGCTAGGATCTTTGGAGTTTCTTCAACGATATTATCAACAACACACTCTATCCAGGTAAGGTGTCCTAGGGATATGGTTCTGGCTGCTTCTTCTAGCTGTACGCTTGGTTTTTTAAATGGAGTTCCTTCCGTTTCTAACCCGGCAACGCTTACTGCTTTAATCATAAATAAAAACGAGTTTTCACTTATATACACGTATTTATGAATCAAATATCACACTTTTTGTAAATTCATGTAGATTTAATTAAAACTGTATCAGAGTAATCTTATGAGTTGTTCTGGCGAGACAGTCGAGTCTGATAACGAAATATTACAAATAAAACCAATGATATTATCCCAACTAAAAAAAGCAAAGTACGGAGTTTCCGATCACGCTACAGTAGAGTTGTGCCACTGGACAAAAAAATCGTTCAAAAATGAAGGTGACTGTTACAAGATGAAGTTTTATGGAATTACAACTCACAGGTGCATGGAGTTTTCTCCAGCTGGAATGTATTGCGAAAATAGATGCATTTACTGTTGGAGACCAATGGAGTTTTACAGTTCAATGGAGATGCCAGAAGACAAGGTGGCAGAACCAGAGGTAATTGTTGCAAATCTTATGGAAGAAAGAAGAAAACTCATCATGGGACATTACGGAGATCCAAAACAAGATAAGAAAAAGTTAGACGAATCATTGCTGCCTAGTCATTATGCTATCTCACTTTCTGGAGAACCAACCATGTATCCAAAACTTCCACAGCTCATAAAATATCTAAAGACCATTCCTGAAACAAAATCAATCTTTCTTGTTACAAATGGTCAAGAGCCTGCCATGTTACAAAGATTGCAAGATGAAGATGCACTTCCTACTCAGCTATATCTTTCTACCAATGCTCCAAATGAAGAAATCTTTCAGAAAGTTAACAAACCAAAATACAAGGATTCTTGGGAAAGATGGAATGCTAGTCTAAAGATGATTTCAAAGATGGATACGCGAACTGTGCTCAGAGTTACTTTGATAAAAGATTACAATTCTAACAATGAATTAATTCCAAAATATGCAGAGATGTTCAAGCAAGCAAATCCACATTTTGTCGAATTAAAGTCATACATGCACGTAGGAAGATCTACAAATAGACTAGAATATTCAAACAGCCTGGAGATGGATGAAGTGAGACACTTTGCATCTGAGCTTGCAAATAAAAGTGAAGTTTTTTCGGTCATGGATGAAAGTGTCATGTCAAGGATAGTAGTGTTGCAGAATCAGAAACGATTCATCGATCGTTGGATTCCGACCTATGCAAATACCAATTAGCAAATTTTTTTATTGCAAGATATCTGTGAGAGATGAGATTTTTTTCTTCTAGCTGAGCATATGTTTTAGTTTGACCTTCAGGAATAAAGATTGGATCATATCCCCATTTTTTACCAGTCGGTTTTTGTGAAATTTTTCCATTCACCTCAGCTTTAAACAGTTGTACATCATCTTTTTTTTCACAGTATGCTATGACTGATTGAAATGCTGCAGTTCGTTTTGATTTTATTAGTTTAAGAATTCCTTCATTTCCAATTGTTTTAAATGCAAATGAAGAATATGGCCCAGGAAAACCATTTAGTGAGTTTATGAAAAGACCATCATCTTCTATCATAACTCGTTTGGAACATCTTGAAAAAGCATCCAAAGCTTTGTGAAAAGCCACTTCTTCAAGTGTATCTGCTTGTATTTCCTGTAAACTACATTTGAAAAACTTTAGTGAAATTCCAAATTTTGCTAAGATGCCTTTGGCTTCCTCATACTTGTTTTTGTTTGATGATGCAAATAATATACTAGACAACGTTGGCATATCTACCCCTGCTTTCGATAACTGATACTTGAGACAAAACGCGATTATGCCTTGAAGAACCTACTATTTTTTTATAGCCTTTTAAAAATTCAGTCCACGCTTTTTCCATTATATTTGCATGTGCACTATTTAGTATCTCTTTGTAAAGTCTTAGATCTATTGCATGATCCTCTATTTTGTCTGTTCTTTGTGCAAGTCCAAAATCAATTACAAACACTGTATCTTTCATAGAAAGGAAGTTGGATGTAGTAAGATCTCCATGCATAATACCATTTTTGTGTAATTTGCCTACAATTTTACCAATCTCTTGACAAGCTTTTATCACTTTTTGATTTGAAAGATCACGCACTAGCTTTCCTTTCATATGTTGCATGTATATCCTACACATTTTTGTGTCGACATAGTATACAAGAGGTGAACAAACTCCAAATGATTTTACAGCGGATATGATACTCGATTCACGTATGGTTCTCTGTTCTCTTATTCTTCTATCAAGTATTGGATTTCGATAATCTTTTTTTTCTCTTATTTTTAGTATAGATTTATTTTCATTCCATAAAGTAAGATAAATGTCAGCTTCCGCGCCTTTTTTTATTAATTTCATTAGAGTTATAACTTGTAGCTAGAGATTAAAACGTATTATGGATAACTCAGAAGAAAAGATAATTCAAGAAGATTGTTCTGAAGATTCTGCCGGTAGTGGGATTCTCACACTAACAAACATGAGAATTGCCTTTGATAAAACAAAGGGAAGAATAGCAGATTTTTCAAAAAAGTTTGGTGATACAGTTATTGACGTGCCGTTAAACCAAATTGTAGAAGTTGGAAAGGAAGGTTGGCTTGTAAAGAAAGTCTGGATTAAAGTTAAAACAACAGAGGGACAAAAAACCTACAAGTTTGGAGTGTATAACACTAACAAATGGCTCAAAACATTACAGGAAACAATAGCACAAAATAAGAGTCAATAAGGCACTACAACTGTATCAAGTCGCCATGATTGTCTCACAAATGTATCTTCTAGATTGACTCCAAATTTGTAAGAAGATTCCAGTAGTCCTGTCCAAGCAATTTGTGAACCGCAGTCACCTGCATATTCTTTAGGTGACACAAAAAACTTGCAATCTTGTCTTTTACATACACTCATTAGGATTTCTGAAAGTCTTTTGTTTGCAGCAACCCCACCTACTATTAGAAGTTCTTTTTTTCTAGTAAACGATAGTGCACGCTCTGTAGCTTCGCCAATCATTGCAAATGCAGTCTCTTGTAATGAAAAGCAAGCATCCTCAAGATTCTTTGGAATCATATGTTTTGTTGCAGAAAGTAAACCAGAAAATGATACATCATTTCCTTTTACAACATATGGAAGTGAGATGTAGTTATTTGACTTTGATGCAAGTTCCTCAATTTTCCCACCACAGGGGGATGCAAACCCCGCATGTCTACCAAGTTGATCTAATAACTGACCAAGTGTTATGTCTAAAGTTTCTCCAAACACTCTCCATTTTTTTGATAAAAATGCCAGGATCATTGTATGACCTCCAGAAACTAGCAGCACCAGTGGATCTTTTGCTCCAGTCAACATCTTTCCAAGTTCTATGTGACCTATTGCGTGATTTACTGGATAGATTGGAATGTTGTAAAATGATGCAAGAGATCTTGCAACCACCGCCCCTATTCTCAAGCATGGTCCAAGACCCGGACCAGCAGCATATGATATAATATCAAGATCAGTAATTTTGACACCTGCTTTTTGTAAACACTCTGAGAGCACCATAGGAGAATTTTCTGCATGGTGTCTCGATGCTTCTCTTGGATGAATTCCCTCACCGTCAGGAGGTCGATAGATCTTTCTTACATCAGAGAGAATTTTTCCATCTTTACCAGTTTTTTTCAATATGGCACATGAGAATGTATGAGCCGTACTTTCTATTCCAAGTGCTATCATTTTATCCTCTACTCAATGTTGATACTATTTTTATGACGTCCCCACTTTTTAGTTGATGTTGTGCGCCTATTCTTTGCTTTGTCTTCACATCTATCGCATGCAAGAATCCCTTTGCTAGATCTGCATGTATGGTTGTCGCAAGATCCTTTGCAGTAGAATTGGCAGGCATGAGTCTTGCGTCTGGTAAGATTTTACCATCTTTGTTTGATAGCTTTGTTTCGTCTTCAACAGGATATACCACAATTAGTTTGAGGAGCTCAAAGCAAGCCACATCTAATGCTTGTTGTATGCCTGTGGTTTCAATTTTTGAAAGAACCAATTTCACTAGATCTAGTGCTTTTTGTTGTTGAGGATTAAGATTGATTCCTTCTTTAATTTTAAAAATTTTTTCACCTGGAAAATAATCAATCAAACCATTCTTTGTTGCTTTTTTGAGAAGCAGTTCTGTCTCAGCACTGCATGGTATCGTAACTCCTTCTTTTTTTAGCTTGTCAATAATGCTCAAATCATGACAAAGATCAGCCTTGTTTGCTGCAATGATTATTGGTTTTGTTTTTTTTCGCAGTTCTTTTATGAAAGTAGATAGATCTGAATCACTCCACTCTGTAGGTTTTTTTGTTTGAAGATTCAAATGTTGTATGACTATTTCAATATCGTATTCTTTTATTCCAAGTCCACTGAACCTTTGTGCAATTCCTTGAACAATTTTTGCACCCTTACTTTCCATTTCTCTTGATAATTTCTGCCACTCGCGTTGCAAGATCTGTTTCATCCATTGATCAAATTCTTCTTCAACAAACTTAACATCTTCTAGTGGATCATGTGTTCCTACAGGAACTGGATGACCTTGAATGTCTGTTGAGCCTGATGCATCAACAACATGAATTAATACTTCAGATTGTCTTGCATCATCCAAAAACTTGTTACCAAGACCTTTGCCTTCATGAGCTCCAGGGACAAGTCCTGCTACATCAATTAATTTTACTGGTATGAATCTTATTCCATTAATACACAAAGGATGTTTGTGATCTATTCCAAAGTGTTTGCATGCACATTCTGCCTTTACGTGTGCAATTCCAACATTTGGTTCTATTGTAGTAAAAGGATAATTTCCTATTTGAGCCGTGGTTTCCGTTGCAGCTGAGAAGAAAGTTGATTTTCCAACATTTGTCTTACCAAGAAGCCCAATTTGCATGGCAACTATCTAAATTTATGCTCATATTTAGTATTGCAGAAATCGTTTAATTTGATTTGTTTTGATTATACGTGTTGTCAATGATACTAACGGGTAACCCTGGCGTAGGAAAACACGCAGTGGCAAAACCACTTGCAAAGAAATTAGGTTTGGATCTAATCGACATAAATAAGGTAGCAATGCAAGAAGGAATTTTTGAAGAAAGTGAAGGGACTTTGGATGTTGATATAAAAAAATTAAAAAAAACACTCAAAAAATTAATTACAAAAAACTCGCTTGTTGTTGGACACTTAGCACCGTATGTAGTTTCAAGAAATCAAGTAAAGATTGCAGTCGTTCTAAGAAGGGATCCATATAAGCTCATTTCTGTTTATGAAAAAAGAAAATATTCAGACCAAAAATCAATTGAGAATCTTGGTAGCGAAGTTCTTGGAGTAACGTATTATGATTCAATAAATGAATTTGGTTCAGATAGGACTTTTCAGTTTAATACAACTGGTAAATCTGTCAGTACAATTGTAAAGAAGATAAAGGATCTTTTTGTAAAGGATATTTTTCAGGAAGACGAAATAGATTGGCTTGGCGTGATTTCTGAAAAAAACGACCTAAAACGATTTTTCCCCTACTAAATTCAAATAACGCTCCCACTTGATAGTATTGTAAAATGTTTGAAATAAAAAAAAGTGACCTTGCAGGAAGGATAGGAATACTTCATACAAATCACGGCGAGGTAGAAACACCCGCTTATGTGCCTGTAGTTCATCCCGTTAGGCAGTCTATTTCACCACAAAAAATGCGTGAGATGGGTTTTGATCTGATAATAACAAACGCCTACATCACCTTAAACAATTACAAAGAGGAAGCAGTAAAACGCGGTATTCATGATATCATAAATTATGATGGATCTGTAATGACAGATTCCGGTGGATATCAAGTCTTAGAATATGGTAGAGTAGATGTAGAGCCAAAAGACATGGCGTCTTTTGAAAAAAATATACGAACTGATATTGCAATTCCACTTGATAGACCTACTGGTTACGGTCTCTCTAAAAAAAAGGCAAAGTCTTACGTTGATCATACCTTAAGAGTTTCAAAAGAAACTCTAGAGCAGAGTGAAAAAAATGGACAGATATGGGTTGGTCCAATACAGGGAGGAGAGCATTTTGATCTTGTAAAAAGATCAACAAAAACTCTTGTAGAATACGGATTTGAAATGCTTGCGCTTGGAAGTCCAGTTGAATTCATGGAATCATATGAGTACAAGTTACTTGCAAACATGATACTTACTGCAAAAAAACAGATGCCTGATTCTATTCCATTGCATCTTTTTGGGGCAGGTCATCCCATGACAATTCCACTTGCAGTTGCATTAGGATGTGACACATTTGATTCTGCATCATACATTCTTTATGCAAGAAAAGACAGATACATGATGGATGATGTAACAACTAGACTTGATGAGATATCATATTTTTCTTGCAGTTGTGAGATTTGTGTAAAATACACTCCAAAAGAGTTACTTGCCCTCGAGTTTGAAGATAGAACAAACAAAGTCGCATTGCACAACTTATTTGCAATAAAAGCTGAGGTTAACAGAGTAAAAGAAGCCATTCGTGAAGGAAGATTATGGGAATATGTTCTCAAAAAGGCACGTTCACACCCCAAGCTCTTTGAAACCATCAATGTATTTACGGAAAATCCAGGATATTTTGCAGATAGAACACCTAGATTTAAGGAAAAGGCGATCTTCCTCTTTTCAAAAGAGGATCAGTTTAGACCAGAAGTCACATTATTTCACGAATTGGTTCGTAAGTTCAAGTGTAAAAAAGATACCCTTATTATTGTGCCAGATGGCACAGTCAGACCTTTTTATCTTTCAAAGGAATACAATGACTTGAAAAAGCGGTTTGCAAAAAAATATGATCGCGTTCAGTTTTGCCAGTTTAATCCTTTTCTAGGAATAATCCCACTTGAAATTTCTGACATGTATCCCGCATCACATTATGTTATGCCAAGAATGCGATATAATCAAAATGAGTTTTCAGAGTTTACAAAAACATGGAAAGCCTTTTTTGTTAATAATAATTTCAAAATGGTATACATAGCAAATGATGAATTTTTAAAATATCATACAAAATTGCTTCCTAAAAAAATCAAAATAATGTCAATTAGTAGATAGTAAAAATAAGAAAAAGGAGTGCGAACAGATTCCGCTTATTTGCTTATTGCGGCGTCTTCTGCCCAGCCTTTTACAAAGACTCCGTTCTTGTGAAGAGGAACTGGTTGACCAGCTGTGTAAGTCATTGGTCTCATCCAAAAGATTGACTTTGTTGGACAAACTCCGATGCATGCTCCATCAGAGATGCATCTTTCTGGATAAAAGACGAATGCTTTTCCTCTCTTCCAACCCTCAACAGGTTTTACACGGAGTACATCTGGACCAAGAGAAGTACAGATCTCTACGCATAGTGCGCAGCCTATACATCTTTGTTCATCAATGTCTGGAAGTATTGCTATTGGCATTTTATCTTCTCTTTTTGATAATGTCATGGTTTGCTATTTAAACCATCTGTAAAATCCATAACAGAGTTATAGAATTTTTTCAATAAGCAAAATGAAATAAAAAACAGAAAGTAGTGTTATGTTTGATTACTTCTTGATCTGTCGTATAGCGTCGATTTGACCGCTAGTTATCCAATCAAGTAATTCAGCAGATGTAGGATTTAGATCACCTTTTTGATTCATCATATTGTGTACCCAAACCCAGTTTATCTGATTTAGTAATGGCTTGTTTCCCTCATCGCCCTTGCGAACTTTGTCTCGAAGGTCTTTCGGGATAGTATTCCACCATTGTTCGTAGGTTCTACCCATGGACAGATCATCTTTAGTTGATCTAATTAAGTCTTTTGTAAATTATCTAAATAATAGGATGATGTGAAAAACGCTAAACGTTTAAAGGTACTTTGAAGAGACTTTGAATTCTTGCAGGTTAAAGTTCTTGGTGCGGCTCAAGAGGTAGGCCGATCGGCATTTCAAGTTAATTGTGATGGTGCAAATTTTCTTTTGGATTATGGTGTTCTTTTGGGAAAAGAACCACAATATCCAATGCATGTAAAACCTAGAGACATAGATGCTGTTGTTATTACTCATGCACATCTTGATCATTCTGGTTATGTACCATCGCTTTTTGTAAACGGAAAAAATGATGTCTATGCAACTCCACCAACATTGGATCTATCTAGACTTTTGATTGAAGATATGATTAGGCTACAAAAGAATTTTTTCCCTTTTGAAATGCCAGAGGTTGTCAACATGATAAAACATTCCAAAGAAATAGGATATAGAGAGAAAATCAAGAAAGGTAATGCGTCCTTTGAGCTGCGTGAGTCAGGACATATAGTTGGCGGTGGTGCAGTTATTGTTGAGTCTGAAAATAAAAGACTCTACTATACAGGAGACATTAATCCAAGAGGTTCACGCATGGTACGTGAAGCAGACTTTGATTTTGATGAAATTGATTTGTTAATAATGGAAAGCACTTATTCACAGACTGAACAAGCACCAAGAAATGAAACTGAAGAAGAATTCATGGAATTCGTATATGAAGTATTAGATAGAAAGGGAACTCTGTTTGTGCCAGCTTTTTCAGTAGAGAGATCTCAGGAGATTGCTTGTGTTTTAAAAAACGCAAAATTTAAACACAAAGTCATAATGGACGGAATGGCCGTAAAGGTAAACGAGATAATGCTTCGCTATCCAGAATACCTACGTGATCCAAAAGTTTTTGCTGATTCAATTCATCAAGCAATTTGGATTAAAGGAGAAAGAGAGCGAAAAGACGCGTTGAAAGAACCATGTGTGGTGATATCTCCAGCTGGAATGCTTGTTGGTGGCTCAGCGGTATACTACTTACAACAGCTTGCACTTGATAAGAAAAACGGTATTGCAATGGTATCATACCAAGGAGAGGGGACACCTGGTAGAAAATTACTTGAGACTGGAAAAGTCAATGTTCGTGGAAGAGATGTGAAAACAGAAGCAGCTGTTAAACAATTTGAATTTTCTGGTCATGCAGATAGAAAAGATCTTTTCGAGGTTGTCAAGAAAATAAAAGGAACTCCAAAGATTTTAACTATTCATGGAGACAGAGATTCTTGTACAAAGTTTGCAGATGAGATACATGAGAGATTTGGATTTGATGCATCTGCCCCAAAAGCTGGGGAAGTAATTACTGTTTGAGATGCAAGAATTAAAGAAAATAGATTTAGATACTACCATTAATAGTGGTCAAGTTTTTCTTTGGGATAAAATTGATGGTATATGGTATGGTGTTAACGGTTCTGAAATTTTAAAGATCATACAAGATCCGTTTAAGATCATCTCTTCAGAAAAAATGACACCTAATTTTTTTAGACAAGATGATAACATGAAAAAAATTCTACGTAGTATAAGAAGAGACAAGCTTGTAAAAGATGCAGTCTCACGATTCCCCGGGTTGAGACTTTTACGACAAGATCCCTTTCAATGCTACATTTCATTTATTTGCTCTTCAAATGCATCAATCCGAAACATAAAACAGATGTTAAAAAAAATTACAAAGAAATTTGGTAAGAGAACAAATTTCGATGGTCATGAATTTCATACCTTCCCTGCAGCTGAAAAACTTGCCAATTCTAACATTGCAGAACTTTTATTGTGTGGATTAGGCTTTAGAGCAAAGTACGTAAAGGAAGCATCACAAGACATCGTATCAGGAAGAATAAATTTTAATTATTTAAAAAAGGTGAACTACAAAACTGCAAAGGATATTCTTGTAAGTGTATACGGTATAGGTGATAAGATTGCTGATTGCATACTTTTATTCTCACTTGAAAAAATTGAAGCATTTCCAATTGACAGGTGGACATTACGAATTTTACGAAAGTATTATTCTGATGTGTTTGATGAATCAATCAGTAGATCAATTACTAAGAAAAAATATGAAGATATACATGAAAAAATTGTCAGGCATTTTGGTCCTTTTGCTGGTTATTCACAACAATTTCTTTTCAAAATGGAAAGAGATCTAAATAACAAAAAATGGTTGTAAAAAGCTCTTAATATGGTAGCCCTAGCCAACTTCTTGGGCCTGTAGCTCAGCATGGACAGAGTGCTGGACTTCTAATCCAGTGGTCAAGGGATCGAAGCCCTTCGGGCCCGCTTTTCGTTCATAATTTATTTATCGTCAAGGTATGACGCATATAATATGAAAGACGTTGAATTGAAGCTGGAAAATTTGAATATAGTTCCTAATAGTGAGATAAGAGGAAAAATCGATGTGAGATATCAAGGGAGATATGATGGAATTGTTATCAACACTCAAATCTTAAACTCAAACCAACTCATAGTCTACAAATCATACAACGGCAAACCCATCTCACAAAATCTATCAAGATTATTCATAAGCAAAGACGACATGGCACAGAATAAAGCAGAGTTTACAGCTGTAATAGAGTTCAAACCTTCTGAACCTCACGACGTAAAGTTTCGCGTTTCTATAATTCAGGAGCATAAGGAAATCGAAAGTGATGTACTGTTTGCAAAACTAGTTGTTTAGAATCTAGCCTTTGTAATTATTAGTTTACCTTTCATCCATGGATGAGGTTCGCAGTGATAGTCTATCTCAACTTCGGGTTCTGTGAATAAGAATTCATATCTTTCGCCTGGCTTTACTACACCAACAGAGCCAAACTTACCACTGTACTTGTCCGTATATTCATGGCCAGAATCAGCTGTTACAGTATGTGGAGTATCATCTATGTTTTCCCAGACAAGCATGTTATCAATTCCAAGTTGTATGTTTACTAGTTTTGGTACAAAATTATCTTGTTGTTCTGGACTTGAAGAACCTTTTATCATGTCTATTATGGTTTCTTCAAGTGGGTTAAGAATTTCTTCAGAGATTTTTGGTTTTGCTGTAAGTTCTGGGAGATAATATAACTGATAATAAGAAATACCAGCTGCCAAACCAACAATCATTGCTATTATTACTATACCATACGCATGACTTGAGGTTGGCTTGCTCAACGATCCATGATCCTTTTTGCTAGTCTTATAAAGCTATTCGCTTAAAAAAATTTCAGGAAAAATTTATGGTTTTTTAAAGTCAGTTGTAGATGATACATCGTTAACAGAACTAGTTGCAGAAACTGATTTTATTTCTGGTGCCACTTGTTTTGATTCATCTACAGGTAGTGACTTGTCCTTTTCTGGAAGCTTTGATGCACCACTTTCTGGTGAAACAGCAATTGGTTTTGGAATTTCTTTTTCTATTGCTGGAGGTGGGGTTGGAATTTTCTTTGCCTCATTCATACCATATCTGTAAACATGGAACATTCCTGCAAATACGAGAGTAATCACTCCCGTAAGGAAAAGATTAAAGTTATTCATACCTGATAGTGCTGCATTATAAGCTGCGATGTTAAGATAAACTTGGAATCCTAATAGTGCTATAATTAACCAATTTATCCACTTTGCAGACAAATGTATTTGTGCTACTTTTTGTGGTCCTTTAGACGCAGCAAGTTTCGCTTTCCTTTCTGCTTCCTTTGACATTTTTATCATCATGTACGAAAATCCAAATCCAAGCGGTACAAGCAAGATCATTACAGTATAGAACAATATCGGATCTATGACGAGTCTTTGCACAAGTGGCATTGCAGTATCTGGCGATATGTAGAATCCCCAGTATGTAGTGACCATGATTTGTGCAATACCTGTGATTCCAAACGCAGTAACAAGGGGCCTGTCTTTCCAAGAGAATTTCTTGTATCGGTCAATAAATGGAACTATGAGTAGCGCTAAGATAAACAGTCCAGGCCAGAGTACACCAGTTACAAACTTGTCATATTGTGTTCTAAGAAATGCATACAATCCAGTAAGATACCATTCAGGTACAGTAATGCCTGGTGGTACTGTTGGTTCAAACTTGAAACCCATATCAACTGGAAAGACACCACCTGTGATTAGAATGGCACCAGAAATTGCCATAACCATAGGTACATCAAACACCAAAAATCTTGGCATGTGAACAGCCATTAATCCAAGCATTACTACAGGAAGAATAAACACATGTTGTGCATAAAATCTTAAAACAAAATCATGAAATCCGCTACCAAACATTGCCTCACGTATTGTAGGTCCTGCAATTGGGATCGAATTGGTAAGTGATGCGGCAATACTAATTGCAAGTTCAGCACGTTCACTAAATATGATATCATATCCTGTAAATGCCTCGAGAATAGTTACTGTTCCAAGTATGACTCCTGTGACCCATAAAATTTCGTTTCGTATTTTGTATCTACCACTAAAGTACTGATAATACATGTGCAAAATTGCCAGAAGTACCATTGCGTTTGATGCATGATAATGTATGTTTCTAATATGGAAACCAAATGGAACATCATTGTTTATTTTTTCTACACTATCCCACGCTCTATTCAATATTGGTTCATAATAAAACATCAAAAGTGCACCACTTATTCCTAGAATTATAAAAGTGACAAATGTCAGCATGCCAAGAAATCCGAATGGGCTCACAAATCTTGCTGGAAACGAAAACTTTGAACCAATGAATACAGTTCTGTCTAGCCCATCCCATACCCAGTAAAAGAAGTCGAGAAGACCGTTTCTACGACTTAACGAAACGACCATATCCTACAACTCCATTTTCATTTACATTCCATTTTGCTGGAGAAATCCATAAGAATCCATCGGCATCGGCTTCAAGTGTTAGTCTAGCAAGAGTATTTGATGGAGGAGCTTGAAGTGAAGCTGGTCCTACAAAGGCTGTTCCTGTAAGAGGGTTGTACATACTTCCGTGGCATGGGCATTCACCTCTCTTTCTTCCCTCTTCTGGCCAATATTTCCATAAACACCAAAGATGCAAGCACACCATACTATAAGCACGAAAAGCACTAACATCTTTTGCATCACCACCAAGTTCTGATGAGAGTCTGATAAATTGCCATTTTCTAAAAGCCTCTTCATCAAGTACACTGTCTCCCGTTTTTGGATATGTAATAACTTCTGCGTGATTAACTGGAAAAGTGTTAACATTAGCATGAGTGTCATCTGGCAGGATCACTTTTGCCTTTTCCAATGAAGTAGTATCTGGATTTGGCATAAAATTTCCCCATGGAACATATGGAGCAAATGCAAGTCCTGTTCCTGCAGCACCCAATAGTTTTAGAAAATCTCGTCTGGATAGTGTACTCTTGGTACCAGAATCCTGTTCGGACATGCAAGCTTTCGTTTTTGAAAAATTGCATATAAACCTTGTTCTAGTGTTTCTTAGAAATTTTGGTTTTTGTAGCTATTATTATGGCAACTGTTGCAATTACTATTCCAATGATTATTCCTTGTAGCAAAATAAAGTTTTGATCTAATACTACTTTTGGGTTTTCAAAGAATGGTCTGTTGTCTATGTTTATTATGATCTTTTTTGATATTTCATTTCCCGCCAAGTCTTTTGCAGAAATCCAAATGTCAGACTCTCCATTTTCCAGTGTCCTTGTATCAAACTGGATAAATTTCTTGTCCGATACAGTACCATTAGGTAGCAGTATGCTAATTCCTCCTGCAGCTGGCAAATTCTGTTCAGATACATCAACATCTATAGAAATAATGTTTGAGACAAGTGATCCATTTGTTGGAGATTTGATGAGAATCTCAGGGGGTTTGTTATCAACTTTGAATCCAACATCTTTCTCTGCACGGTGACCAACTGTGTCAGTAACACTTACTTTTAGAGTATGAGCGCCTTCTGTGAGAAGATCAGATGGGATAGAAGACTTTGCGTTGATTTCAATTTCATTTCCATCAAGAGAGTATCTCATAGTGTCAATGTTTTCTTCTATTATTTCTGGTTGAATTTTATATGTACTATTGATAAATTCAGGAACTACAAACAATATTTGCGGATCTTTTTCGTCTGGTAAGATCGTAGAAAACTTGGCAGTTACCGTTATAGGTTCTGCAAGAGATTGTCCTCCAAACAAAGTAGAATGCATCAAAACAGAATATGTTCCTGTTTGGTTTATTGGAGCATATAGCACTGTGGATGTATCATCTTTGTTTTTTATTGGAAAGAATCCTCCACCTTCACTAAATGGACTTGTACCAAGCCAATCGCCAGTAGGCCATCCCTGAAAATGACCAAGTACTCCTGGTGGAACATTTGTTTGAACAATTCTTCCTGCAGGATCAATTACAAACACAGAAAGGTTTGTGTCTTTGTTTTCCCATGAAATGTTTAACGCTGCAGAGTTTATTGTCTTGTCTTGTACATCAAAGTAATACTGCCTCCAATCTCCTGCATTATACCTGTTTGTCATATCAAAAGCACCACCAATGTATCCATTTCCATACAATGCATCGTCTTTCTGTGAACCTTCTATCACAGTTGGAAGATCTTTTCCTGTAATTCTTTTTGTGACAGCATAAGAAACAGGCACGTTTACTTCGTGTAAAATACCTTGGAATGAGATAAAGCCTTGATAAACTCCAGGTTGAGAATCTTGTGGAGCGATAAGTGTTGCAACAAGATCAGATGAGCTATTTGGTTGTACTTCGATATGATCATAGTTTACCCAGACAGATTCCCAGCTTTCCTTTTTGTAAAAGCTAGTTGTAATTGTATAATCCATGGAGGTAGAATTTTTCTTTGTATCACCAATCCAGTATGAGTATTTAGTTGGTACCGGATATACGCCTATTAACGGAGTATTTTTGAATTTTGAATTTGGTTCCGCAATTCTTAACTCTTGTACTGTTCCCCACGATCCACCGCGATTTATCAGAGAAAGTTCGTCATATGTTACTTTGGTATCATTATTTTTGTCATGCCAATCATATAGGTACACTGACGAAATCTTCATGTCATTAGCGTAGATCTTTTCGGTTTTATTCATGAAATTATCAAATGGGAAATTCACGTTTATGATCATTAGTGATGCATCGTTTGGTATTGGTTTCTTTTTTTCAAAGAATGCGTTCATTTCTTTGTCTTTGGTGATATTTTCAAGAGGAATGTAATTCGGTCTGAATGTACCTGATTTGTTCATGAGTGGATCTTGTAATCTGACTTCAGTTGTACTGTTGTATTGATATTTTTTAACGAGTTCTAGGGTTTGTGGCTTTATTGTTATGTCAAGAGTTCTGTTTGTAGGATTTTCTATTGTAAAGGTTGCAAAAGTTCTCTCACTAGGATAGAGTCTACCACCAAACCAAGGAGTCATAGGAAAGGATGTATCATTTAAACGAAAATTTTCTATTCCAAAAGAGGATGAATTTATCATATTCATTGGCACGTCAAGAATTTTTTTTATATTAGCATATGACGCATTATTGTATACAATAAAGGCACCACTTTTTCCCTTGACAAAGTTTACTGCATTTTCTACATTTACAATTCCTGTTCCTTGTGTGAATGGATCATTTTCTAAATCAGTAGCAGTTGACATTAAAATATTTTTGAGTTTGAATGGATCATATTCTTTGTTTTGTTGTTTCATACTTTCCATCAATATTGCAGCAGAGCCAGCAACAAGTGGTCCTGCCATGCTTGTTCCTCCAAACATTGTAAATGGATCGGTTGCGTTTTTGATCTTTTTTGTAACGCTTGAAGGTGTAAAGCTGTATGCACCAATACTCATCAGATCTGGTTTTGGATCTCCTATTATTCCAGGACCTCTGCTTGAAAAATCTGCTATTTCATTAGATGATGTAGTAGTATTTCCAAATCTTGGTTGATTCTTAAATGAACCGTATCCAACAAAGACATTGTTAGTTGTTGCCCCTACACTAAGACCGAATGGGGCCACATTTGGCAATCCCATAGTTCCATATCCATGGCCTGCATTTCCAGCACTGCTAACAATGAGTACTCCAGGATAATTCTTGTCAATTGAACCTGGGACAGTAAGAGTACTCAGAATAAGTGACAAAACATCAAGACCGGGTACTGATTGCAGAGTTGGAAAGTTAGAAACTCCCCAACTGTTTGATATTATATCAACTCTAGGTTTTCCTTCAAATATCCAATGATTATTTTCTTGATGAAAACCTGATGCCCATAACCAAGCATATACTGCATCACCAAACCACAATGCCTTTATTGGAACAATTTTTGCTCCTGGTGCGACTCCTTTTAGTGAATATTTTGTTGAATTACCATAAATATCGTATTTTTCAATTCCTTTTGATGTTATAGATGCAGCACTTGATGTACCATGGCCTAGAAAGTCATACATCACGCCAAAGTAATTTCCTTCTGGATCAATTGGAAATAACAAAGTACCATTTGTTGCACGGATTTTCGGTTCAATAAGAGATGGTTTTTTTATAACACCATAAATATCGAGTACTCGGGCACCTAAAGTTCCTGTACTATAATCAAATTTCCCATCTTTGTCAGAGTCATACAAGAAAAATTCTTTTCCATTTCCCAAAGTAATTGGATTTTCATCAGTAAAATCAAAATCATATTTTGGAGGTTTGTTATCTTTTACTTCAAAACGTGTGAAATCAATCCAAGAGGTAGACATGTCAGGTACGACAGTATCATAAAGACCTGCAACTTTAGAATCCAAAACAAGTACTGGAACAAGCTGTAATCGTGCAAATGTGCCTTGTAACGTTCCTTGATAAATTACACCTAAGTGATATATTCCGCTTTTTGAAACAAGATAATCTCTGTTATTTTTGCCAATTTTCATATCGTTTGATATAGTACCATTAAGGACGGGAGCTCCGCCAGTGGGAAAGAGCGAGTTAAAGACTAAAACCGAAGTACCGTTGCCCTTTTTTGCGAGATTTAGAAACACTCCATCTGAATTTACATATACTGAAGAAGTGATATTTTTTGGAATTGGTTTTGTATAATTTGTGATCACTCCTTTGGCGTTTATGTTTGCAATAAACGTAGCATTTGTCAAGACTAGGCCTTGACCATCTGCATCAATCATTATAGGATGATTGTTTTGGTCACGTGCAAGCGAGTCTTGAACATCAGGATTTGAAAAATCGGTTCCTGTATCAACTATACCTATTGTTATTCCCTTACCGTCGTAACCATATTTTCTAAAAACTTCATCAGAACCTGTTATAGGACCAATTCTTGATGCTTCTGAAACAGTTTTGTTGTTTAGTGATTCAGGTAGAGAATCAAACTCTAATTGAAAATCTTCAATTATTTTATATCCTTTTGATTTAAGATCAGATATTTCATTTTGATAGAAAGTTCCAACTGAGAAAAATCCTTTATCAGAACTTATTCCATATGCTAGATTCTCTGCAGATGATCTTACATCAGAAATAGAACCAGAACCAAAGACAATGTATCTTTTGATTTGATTTTCTATAACGGGGGGAGATATTTTGATAATATCTGAATTTTCAAGATTCCATTGAGGTGTTGATTGCACTAGATCAACATCATAGAATCCATAAGAGGACCTGGTAAATGCTGATACTAGCAATATGAGAATTAAAAAAAATGCCAATTTTGGCATGGTAGAGAAATCTATTCTTTGTCTATTATAGCTATCTTCGTCTAGCAAGAATTGTTATTTGTAAAGCAATGATCACTGCAATTAATGCTACAATTGGTAGAAACAACGAATTAAATTGTCCAGATGCTTCTTCTATGTTCTTTACTGAATCAGAAATTAGTTTAACACTATTATCGATGTTTTTATTAGTTTCAATTAGAGAGACTTGACTTTTTTCAAGTGTTGACCCAAATTCTCTTGTTTCATTTTTTAGTTTATCTAATTCTTCAGATGTAGAATGTAGTATAGAATTTAGTTGTAAAATCTGATTAGATATCCCTTCTATGTCCTGTTTTAAAACAACAGTTGCAGCGGAACCGTTGGACACGGTTCCTTGATTGAATGAAACTATATGAAATACGTATGTTCCTTCCTGAGTGGGAGTATAATCTGCATAATAGATTCCTTGGTGAAGTGTTTTAAATGAAAGCGCTAAACTTATGACTTCGCCTGTTGGCAAATGGACATGTGATGTTCCTAAAAGTTTTTCAGGAGAACCCGCAACTAATGCTCCATCACTTGTAGTTTGTACAAATATTCTAATAGGAGCATTCACGGCTGCGGTCTGTGGTGCAAAAACAAGTGTGTTTACAGTTCTTTGTACTGGAACTTCAACAAGCTCAGATGATGGAGCAAATTTTACATCTACTTTTTGTGAGAACCCTTTTTCTTGATTAGAGATTATTTCTACGGTGTATGTCCCATAGGGAAATGTGGTAGATGGGCTAGGCCAAGTAATTAGTACGTGTAGAAATTCACCTTTTCCATCAGCAGCAATTTGATCAAATTTTGCAATTGTACCATCTGGGGCAAACAATCTCAGAATCAAGCCATCATTAGGGAGTGCTTTTCCATAAACAAGCAGTGGTTGTCCGTCAGAATACACTTTGTTATCAGTAAATAATTGAAGAGATTCTGCATATGCTGCGGATAAATTAATTGATAAGATTAAAAGAAATAATAGCTCTGCTTTTGTTTTCAATTCATTCATGATGACCATCGCCTATAGATATTGGTTCTGGTAAAAATAATAGAGTTACAGGTTAATCTTGAACATATCTTTCTATATCCATTGAATTTATAGCGGCCAACGAATAATTGTTTTGTTCTTTTTTTAATATTGTAAGAGAAGCATTTCGTATTATTAGTTCGTAAAGAGATTCTGGTTTTAGATGTAAAATTGTAGAAATCATAGCTTTAATCGGATCCATGTGTGTTACAAGTAAAACGTTTTGCCCTTTGTGTTCTTTTGAACAATAGTTTGCTATGTCTAACACTCTTTTTTTAACATTGGAAAATGTCTCCACTCCATTCTCCTCAATAATTGGATTATCTTGATAGAATTTTAGAAACACATTACCATATTTTGTAAACATGTCTTCATAAAACATGCCTGAGAACATTCCCATCTCAATCTCAGTTAGTCTTGAATCTGTTTTGACTTCCAGATTAAGGCTTTTGGCGGCTAATTTTGCTGTACTTATTGCTCTTTCAATAGGACTGGAATAAATAGCTGAGATTTCAAGAGGTTTTAAGAATTTAGCAATCTTTTCTGCTTGTTGAAGACCTGTTTGTGTGAGTGGAAATCCCTCTTTACGCCCAGCAAGAATTCGTTCTACATTGTTTTTTGCTTGCGCGTGACGTAGAAAAATTATCAAAGACAAGAGTGTTTCAGATTTTAAAGAAGAGATAATAATAACATTACCAGCGTTTGTTTTATGAAAATAGGAATCGTAGGTGGAACAGGTGGGATGGGAAAAGGTTTTGCCTTAAGATGGTGTGTAAATCATGATATTTTGATTGGCTCACGTGATGCAACAAAAGCAATACAAGCAGCTCTTGAATACTCAAATAATGCTACTGAACTTTATGGTTCTGTAAAAGGCAAGATAACGGGAAACGATAATGTTTCCGTAGCTAAAGAAAGTGACGTTTTGGTTTTATCTATTCCATATGAAAACATAGATTCAACTTGTCCTGCCATACTTTCTAACATAAAAGACAACTGTATTGTGATTTCTCCAATAGTGCCTATGATAAAAACCAATTCAGGGTTTGAATTCATTTCTTTTATTGAAAAAAAACCCTCTGCCTTTGAAACGGTACAAAAACACATGAAAGATAAAACAAAGCTTGTTGCTGCATTTCACACAGTATCAGAAAAAAAACTAGTAGACCCTAATCTTGTTTTGGATTCTGACATATTCATCTGCGGTGATGATCAAAAAGCAATTGAAACAGTCAGTGGATTAGTTAGAGAAATAAAGAATCTCAGACCTCTCATTCTTGGTCCTGGTTCACTTTCGTATTTAGCAGAAGTTGCAACACCGATACTTTTGAATGCAATGATAAGAAACAAGATGAAGAATCCGGGATTAAAGATAGTTTAAAGTCTACAAAATTTAGAATGACAATATGAGAATGATCAATCGCCATGGACGTAATTGGTTTACTGCCATGGGAGTTTTGTTCATTGTAGTTGCGTCTATAGTAATTATCAGAAATTTACTTATCTGGGGACCAGAATTTGTGTGGGACTTTTTTCTATCTAATAAAATTACAAATGAAAAAATTTCTGTAGGAATGATTTCCTTTGGAGGCTTTTTGTTATACCTAGGATTCAGGAAGACATCAGATGAGACAAGATAAATTTCTAAAATCACAGAAGATCCTAAGACTCGCTACTATAGACAAAAGAGGCATGCCGCATATTGTTCCTGTATGGTATTTGTACAAAGACGGTATTTTTTATGTTGGAACTAACACTTCTACTAAAAAAGCAAAGAATGTAAAGAAAAATCCCAAAGTTAGTTTTTGCGTGGATGCAGGAATTCGTTCACCGATATTTGGAGTGATGGGAAGAGGAGTTGCCAAATTAATTTTGAATAAGAAAATTGTTTCAAGTATAACCAAGAAAATTTTATTAAGATATTTTAGTAGTTTGAATAATAATTCTGCGCAGGAACTTCTTGCTCAGACAGATTGTATTATAAAGATCACGCCAAAAAAAATCACAGTGTGGGAGTTTTAAGCCACAAATTCTTCAATTTTGTCAAGTGCTGGTTCTAATACACTAATTTCTGGTAAGAAGACCATCCTAAAATGTCCACTGCCATATTGGGTTCCAAAGCCTGAACCATGTACTGCCAAGATACCTTTTGATTTTAAAAGATCTATAACAAATTCCTTATCAGATGAATATTTTGTACTCTCAATCTTTGGAAATGCGTAGAAGGCACCTTTTGGAATTGAGCAGCTAAGTCCATTCATGCCGTTTAACCTTTTGATTACATAGTCTCTTCTCTTTTTTAATTGAGAAACAAATTCTGAAATGTAATTTTGTGGACCTACAAGTGATTCCAATGCAGCGTGTTGAACTGGTAAATTAGATGCAATTCTAACTCTGGCAAGCTTTGGTATGTTTTCACGAAGGAGTTCAAGTCTTTTTGAATTGTTAAATGCGATATAACCAATTCGCCAACCAGACATAAGATGTACCTTTGAAAAACCATTTACTAGTATGACTGGAGAATCACCACTGACTTTACCTATTCCAACAAACTTTTCATCAAAAACTATCTGATCATATATCTCATCACAGATAACATATAGATCATGTTCAACTGCAATGCTTATTAGATCTCTTAATGATTTTTCGTTAAAGACTGCACCCGTTGGGTTGTTTGGGCTAATAAGACATATTGCAACAGTTTTTGATGTGATTTTTGATTTGATATCATCAAGATCTGGTGTGGAGTTGGTCAGATCTACTGAGAATTCTATTGGAACTCCTCCAAATAATCTGACATAAGAAGCGTATGGTGGATAGTATGGTCCTGGAATCAGAACCTCATCACCAGATTCCACTATAGAAGCCATTAACATTTCAAGGCCTTCTGAGACTCCGTTTGTTACTATGATATCATCTTCTGAAACAGAAAGACCCTTTGCTTTTTCTTTTTGTGCAATAGCATTTCGAAGTTCTGGTAGTCCTTCTGATGCAGCATAATAATTCTGCCCTTTTTTTATTGCGTTGATGAATGCATCTTTAACATTTTCTGGTGGTTGAAATCCATACTGTACTGGATCACCAATGTTAAGATATGTTATCTTATGGCCTTCTTTTTCCAGTTTTCTTGCAACTAGTGCAATATCACGTATAGCATATTCCACACCTGCAACTCTTTTTGATATTTTCAATTATCTAGACAGATATTTAGCCCCGTTAAATTCTTACTTGATCGGACCCGTTGCATAGCCAGGATAGTGCGGGTGGCTTCGGACCACCAGGTCGAGGGTTCGAATCCCTCCGGGCCCTTAATTTTAGATCATTCAATGTAGATTTAAGACATAGCATGAGAAATTAGAAGACATGCAAAGATATTCATCATTTAAAATTGGTATTACTTTAGTTGTTATTGCTTCTATATGGATATGGGTTTTGTTTTCAGCCAGTGAAAAAGTATCATCAAGTACAAAATTAAATGCAAAGGAAATAACCACACTTGATTTGTATTTAACAAAAAATGGGCTTGGATATTATACTATTACAATTCCAGAATATGCCAAGCATGTACTTTTTGTACAGATACTAGATCCTTATGGGAATGTTATAGCAGATAAAAAAATTGAAACTAAAATGAGTGTAGATTATTTCAGGTTTTTGGACACTGGTAAGTATACCATGGAGATAACCAATTTTTCTGAAGAACCAATCTCAATAGAGGCAAGTCTTGGGGATACCACTACATCTCAATTAATGATTCCTGCAATTATTGCGTTTTTTGGAGCTATTATTATTGTATATTCAGGGTATAGAAAATTGAGTGATCATAGTACTGCGCAACCAGAAGAGAACATCTCATAAACCGGTATACACAATACTATAGCACCAAAAAGAAGAGTTAGGTTAAATCCGATCCATACTGCAGAAAGAAGAACAGATAAAATAGCAATTGGTATTAATTTTCTAACATTTTGGCTGTTGGTTTGTGACAGAACTATAAAACCACCAAATGCACTTAACAAAAGACCTGATTCAAGTACAAGATGAGAGATGCTTACAACGCCGTCAATGCCGAATATATTGTGTGAAATCAAGTCTGCATAACCTGCTGTGACCTGCAATGATGTTCCAATGATAAGAATTTTCAGTCCTTTTTTAATTGATGTATTTTGTGGATTTATAATCAAAATAATTGAACCTAAGATTGCAGAACATGTAATCATCCCAACACCTGCATACACTGCAACATGTTGAATTGTCCAAAATAGCTCAGGTTCACGCATAAGATGTGATGTTGCATCCCATATACCAGCTAAAAGCTCAACAACAGTTCCTGATACAGCAAGAATAGAAATTGTATTGATTATAGACTTCCTATTTGAAATTAACGTATTTGAAAATGCATTTGAAAGTTTCATCAGAATAAAATTAATTATACAACATTATATAGAGTGTTGTCTTGAAAAGTTTAGCTCTGACTTTCTTGAGCACGTACATATGCAATAGCTTTTTTCATTTCAAGTGCACGCTCAAACAAGATCTTTCTTACTTCTATCAATTCAGATGCAGTCATACTTCGCTTTTGTGATTCAAAGAACAATTCTGCAAATCCCCCTGTCACATATCCAACAAATATTCCAAAGGCCACTTCGACATCATCTTTAGTAAGCGGTTTCAAGTCATACGCCATATTTCTCATCTGTTGAGGATTTACCATTAGGTTGTCTATTAGTTGCTGAAGTGTATCCTTTAGTTCTACGGTAAGTACCATAATTTTTGTAAGTATCATTTACAAAAGAACCTTACCAGATCAGATCATATGACAAAATTTCGATCTTTTTTGACTGGTGTAATAATTATTATACCTCATGAGAGAAGAGATTTTATGAGTCCTGGAATAGGCCTGATGAAAAGAAGACTCCCAACTGAGAAAGAAGCTGTTCCCTTAGCTGTCTCTGGGATAATAAAACAATACGGTGTTGCAGCAGAACAGGTTAAGACACTTGAAACAAAATATGATGAAGATGAGGGAGACTGGTATGTCGCCCTTGGCTTTAATGGAAAAAGAGCCATTGTTAAAATGGATTCCGTACAGGGAACAATAATAGAAATTAAAGAAATTTAGTAAGAATGTTGGATTTTATCTCTTAAACTGCACATTAGATACTTCGGATTCGCCAATCATAACTAGTCCCCCATCACGTAGCTGCTGAATAAGCTGTATCACTTCTTTTTCTACCTGTCCTCTTTGAAGGCCAGTTATTTGTGCAAATGCATCCACAAGATCTGTTATTTTTCGTTGTCCGTTGCACAATTTCCAAAAATCAATAATTGCTTGGTTTACCATAAATCCCTGTTCATGTTCATTCATCAATACCAACGAACCATCTTCTTGTTTTACAACAGAACCTACTCCTTGCGGCATTGCAGTTTCATAATTTATTGGTGTGATTGTTTTTTGTTTGTCATAGTTTATCAGCTTCTTGCCTGCTTCAGACATTTTTTCTGGAGTCCAGACAGGCTCCCAAACTATTTCAATATTAACGCCATTTACTCCAGGGACTTTGTTAACGTATCTTTTTACATCATTGACTAATGTATCATGTAAAGGACAACCGCGTGTTGTCATAGTCATTTTAATATCTATTTTATTGTCAGCACTTACATCAACTCCGTAAATTAATCCCATGTCTACAACATTGATTGGAATTTCAGGGTCCATGCATTGTTTTAGAGAGTCTAGAATTTGTTGTGAGGTTACTGTACCCATAAAATGGGTTCATTCACGTATGAAATAAATACCTTACATCTTTGATTTGAACAACTTTTTGATAGATTCTTCAAAAGGCTGTTTTGCAATTCCTTCTTCTGTTATGATTCCTGTGATTAGCTCAGGAGGAGTCATATCAAACGCTGGATTTATGACGCCTATATCATCTGGAGCGGTTTTTCTATCTCCTATTTGTGTGACCTCAGTTGCTTTTCTTTGTTCAATGATTACGTCTCCAGGATTACTTTTCAGATCAAAAGTAGAGAGAGGAGCAGCCACATAGAATGGTATGTTGTGTTGTTTTGCCATCATAGCTACTTGATATGTTCCTATTTTGTTGTAGACGTGACCTGTGCGCAAAATCCTGTCTGCGCCTACTATTACTTTGTTTACCAAGCCCTTTACCATAACATATCCTACTGCGGTATCTGGAATTAAGCTGACATCTATACCGTCATGTTTCAGTTCAAAGGTAGTAAGTCGAGAGCCTTGCATTACTGGTCTTGTTTCAGTAGCTATGACTTTGATCTTTTTACCACTTTCTTTTGTTGCACGTATAACTCCTAACGCTGTCCCATATCCCACCGTAGCAAGTGCACCAGCATTACAATGAGTCATTATTGTATCGTTGTTTTCAAACAAAGCTGCACCATGTTTTCCCATCTTCATGTTGGTCTCTATGTCTTCTTCTGCCATTTTTTTTGCAGTTCGAATTATTGATTTTTTTATTTCAGAAACATCATTGGATTCATTTGCAACCTTCATTATTTTATCAAGACCCCATGCGAGATTTACGGCAGTTGGCCTAGTTTCAAAGAGAGTTTTTCTTGCCTTTTCTAGATCTTTTAATAGTGTTTTCTTTGTTTTTGCCTTGCTTTGTAGTGCAGCTAAAGCTAATCCAAAAGCGCCTGAAACTCCTATAGCTGGAGCACCTCTAACCACTAAAGTTTTGATTGCATTTGCTACATCCTTGTAATCAGTGTATTTTACAAAGACAAGCTTGTTTGGTA
>CAYSWR010000001.1:37659-74753 GCA_964434855.1 uncultured Nitrosopumilaceae archaeon
TTTCCTAAATATTTGTGGATTTCATCTGCAAAGGACCACATCTCGTCGTAGCTTACTTTGTTTTTTATAGCAATCATGTTACTAAGCTGGGCATAGTTTATGAGCCAACCATAATAGGAAGTGTCGCATATTATTTTAGCAAGCTCTAATGTAAGTGGGTTCGACATTTTCTTTGTCTTGACACTACATTTTTTCATCATGTTAGAGTATGTTGAAGACGCCCAGTTGGATTGAGGAGCACTTGGTTCTATTGCATAAAATTTTGTATACCGTTTCAAATCATAAAGCATTCTTTTGTGTACTCCTCTCGTTGCACTGTAAATGACTGGTATTGGAAGTTTAGATTGAAGGATATGAGTAGTGCCAGGACTTACTGTACCATGAATAACTATGCCTTTGGGTTTGAATTTACGATAAAGCAATAGTACGTTAGGAATGAATTTTTCTGTAAGTGATATACAGATGTGAAGTAAACAAGTATCAAGACTAGCATATTTGTCAAATTGTTTTTTATTCATTAATTTTTGATTTATATCATATCCTGTTACAGAGACTGCCTTTGAAATAAGCTGTAAAATTGGTATGCCTATTTCACCTAATCCTGCTACAACATCTTTAGTTTTTTTCATATTAAGTAAACGTAAAAACTGTTTTATGAATGACTAATTAGTTTTTGGATTATTATCATGATGTTATTTTTTGCCGTATTCAATTAATGGGATCCTAGAATGTAAAAATAGAGTTCATTATATAGTACAATAATTATGAAAGAAGATATTTTTGATGAGACCCAAAATTGATGAAAATGAATTGAAATGAATAAAAAAATCTAGTTTCGGACTACTTTTCACGTTACACTCGATGTTAATCTAGGAGGATGTATTCCAGTACTGGTTGATGTCGACAAAAACACCTTCCTTTAGTGGTAATTTTGTAAAGGCATATCCAAAATTTGTCATGTTTCCAGTATGAAGCGTTTTCATCGGGTTATCACTTTTTAGCATAAATGGTCATATTATTCAAATAGTTACTACATCTAATTGTTAATTGAAAGATTGCAACAATGAAATCTAGATACAAAAAAACATTGCCTTTCAGAGCATGGTTCTATTTTAGAATGGGCTGGTCAACTTATTTTGCTTTCATTTTTGCTGCAGTGAACACATTAGTAGTGACTTATTATTTGGCAATTGAAAGAATACCAGAATTAAAATATATTTTTTCTTCGTTTTTAATTTATGCAATGGTAATGATTGTAATAGGAATACCGTTGTTAGTTCTGTCTGGATATGCTCATTTCAAAAAAAGCCAAGCTTATAGTTCTGAAGCAGATATTGGGGTAGAAAGTAATCCATATTATTTCAAACTGCCACCAGGACATCAAAGAGATGTATTAGTACCTCTACAATTATTACTTTCACAGATGATTCTCAAGATTGCAACAAATGAAAAATTAACAGTAGAAGAAATTGACAAATTAAAAGATATTCAGAAAAAATTAGATATTCTCATCAAAGGAGGTTCACTTGATAAGTGAAATTTATTCAATTTTTTCGTGAATAATTCCAAGTATTTGTAAAACCACAATTAGTCATATTGTTTCTATTATACTAAATGTAATGATTATTAATGATTAAAAGATGCTGTTACATTTCATTTGTACAAATATGAAAAACTATATGTGATAAAATTATCATATTAATTTCAAGATGTTGGATTTATGAAAACCTATTTTGCCATTGTAACATGTAGAAATTCAGAGAATAACATAGAAAATGCACTTAATTCGTTAAAGAATCAAACATTAAAACCTGATTATGTGATAGTAATAGATGACGGATCAAAGGATAAAACACCTGAGATTTTAGAAAGGATACGAAATAGTTGGAGCAGGCTATATGTAATAACAAATCCTGACTTGGGATACAATATTGGACGAGTCGCAAGTAACTGGAATAAAGCAATCAAATTTGCTGAAGAATTGAAACTGACAAAAACGGATTACCATATGATTACCACAGATGATACGATATATGAAGAACAGTATGCTGAGAAAATGGTAAAAATGTTGGATACTGATCCTAAAATTGCAATTGCTTCTGGCAATTATGACAAGAATATCTACATCACACCTCATGGTGCAGGCAGATTTGTCAGAAATTCTTTTTTTAATACTTATCTTCATTTTTATCCAGAAAAAATGGGTTATGAATCACTTGTCTTGCATATAGCTAATCGACACGGTTATACATACAAGATTTTCAATGATGCTCGATTTAGACATACTAGAGAACTAGGAAAAGATCATCATTTCTATGAATTTGGTGCAAGTATGCGTACTTTAGGATACCATCCTTTATTTGTAATGGGTAGATTCTTTTTGTATTTTGTCAAGGGAAAACCCATAGGAAGAAAGGGAGCAATTTACATGCTTTATCATTATCTAAAATATACACCAAAAGATGATGGTTATGACAGCATGTATGATAGTGAAACTAGAGAATTCATCAGGGATGCCCAATGCCGCAGAATAAAGAACATATTGAAAGGGAAAATTACCAAACATTGAATTTTAAATAATTTTTTGAATGGTAGTTTAATTCTGTGATATCCATTCTTTAGAGTTTTTGTGTTTTTTTCATGGTTTTACCGATAAACAATCTATACCAAATTTCTAATGAGAGAAGTCCTAACATTTTGCTGATGTAGCGGACATTTAATTCTAAATTATCTTGTAGTAATTTTTTATGTATTGTGTTTAACCATTCTTCATTAATGATCTTATTTTTTACTATTTCAGAATCTGTATTCACATAAGTATTAACAATTTCTTTGGCATTCTTTCTCCATAATGAACACAAATCAAAGGTAAATCCCTTTTTAATGGGTTGAATTTTTTTAAAACCTTTTTGTTTAGTAAGAATTGAATATAATGGGATTTTACCATTGATTTTTTTAGGATCATATTTCACCTTCCATGGGATATGAGTTGCAAATTTTATCATTTTATCAGTGAGAAAGATTGACCTGATGTCTAAACCTAGAAATTTCCCAAATGCATTATTGGAAGGAATCCAATCATAAAGCAGTTTTCCATTAAAATCAGCAAGAAAAACTTGATCTAGTGGTTCAAGGTTATTATTAAAATAAGGTTTTAGAAGTGCATATATTTTCTCCCATGAGAATTTTATTTTGGAGCCAAACATCTTGTGTTGATCCGGAACCCAGTCACGTTCATGGCATGAAAGATATAGTTTTGTTTTATTCTTCCAATCTGTATTTTTTGGTAAATTTGAAAGAAATTTTTTGTATCTAAAAGTATAACCCCCAAACAATTCATCACCACCGTCACCAGAGTAAAAGATACTTGATTGTTTCCTAGCTTCAGCCATTGGATAGTATTGATATAAATTCCATCTTGGTTCTTTTACGATGTAGATTAATTGTGGTAATTCACTTAGGATGTCATCTTTTATTATGTTATGAAAATTACCATCGTAAATTCTGGATATCTCCTTGGCTCTTTGAATCTCATCATCTTCATCCCCAAAACCCATGCTAAAACATTCGATCTTGATATCTGGAAGCACTGACCGTATCATTGCTAACGTGAGTCCTGAATCAATTCCACCACTAAGAGACAATGAAATATTATTAGCTCTCAATTTTTTTTTCATTATTAATAGGTCATCTTTTACAATATCGTTTATTTTCGATTCAATATCATCAATCTTAGTTGGAACAAAATCTTTGTAAGATAATGGCTTCATTATGGAAACCTTTTCAGGGTCATACCTTAGCGTTAGAATTTTTGAAATTGAATTGTAGTTAATTTTTGGTTGCACTGTATTCAAAAAAAATTATTTTGATTATAAAAGTGATGGCATTAACAAATATTTACAGCAGCAGTGTAGAAAACTGAATAGATGAAGTGAATTGATTTACGTTAAAGCTTGAGATGCTTCATGGAACATCTGGCTTTTTGCACAGCCTGCAGCAAGTTCATCTCCTGAACCTCGTCTCATGATTCCTCTGTACAAGCCATCTTCTAGTTTTGCGCCTACTTTTTGTTCCCATTCTTCTACAGTAGTCGAGTATTTCTTTTGGATTCTGTCTCTGTACCACTCAGGTATTACATTAAAAGCACAGAATGGAATTATTCTGAGATCCGGTGTTACATAGTGAATATCACATCTTTGTAATCTTTCTAGGTCTTCGTTGTATTTGTCTTGGAAGTGCATCATGCCAAGGAATAATCCTTTGACATGCCATGAGCCAACAGAGTCAAATGATCTCTTCATCAAGATGTTTCCAAACATCTTTGCCAAATCAAGACCAGCTGGCTGTTTCTTCTTATCAACAAAGCTTGAAAGCTTTCGTACAACTTCAAGCATTGTAAAGTATTTGTTCTTGCCAGAACGGATTTCTTCTGCCTTATCTTCGAAAAGTTCTAACATTCCTTGAATGTCTGCAAATCTGGTCAGCGGTACAAATTTCTTGGTTTCCTGATCCTCAAAGATGTACGTACCGGCACCGCATGCAAAGTGAATTGATAACTCGTATTTTGGTTTACTTGAAAATGCTTCAATTACATTTGTTAATGGCATGCAGCTTGGAACGGGGAACCAGTCATCTACAGTAACTTCAGCCCCAGTCTGTTCCTCAATTCTTTGGATACAGTCAGGAATCGTAATTCGATATTTCTCTCGTTCTTTTTTGCCCATTCTTCCCGTCAATGAGACTGGCTGGAAGTTTACTGCATGGACAACATCTAAGTTCTTTTGTGCATATCTGATTATGCCACCTAGTTCGTGATCATTAATTGATTTGATAACAGTGGGTACAAAAACTACTGTAGTGCCTGTCTTTCTTGCACTCTCAAGAGCATATGGGACTTCCCAATGGTTCTTTGGATTTGTTCTTGCAGTTACACCATCAAAACTGAGGTAAAGGTTGTTAACACCAGCTAGTCTTACTTCGCGCATTGCTTCTGGATCCAGAGCAAATCTAATTCCGTTTGTATTCATCTGTATATGATCAACGCCTTCTTCTTTCATTATTTTAATAATATCAACAATATCTTCACGTAACATAGGTTCACCACCAGTTATTTGCATCGAGTTTCCTGGAATTGGCCTTTCTGCCCTCAGAGTCTTCATCATTGCTCTTACTTGATCATGTGATGGTTCATACATGTATGCACCTTCAAGTCCCTTTTTCACATAGAAGAAGCAATACCAACATGTTAGATCACATCTGTTAGTAACTATCATGTTCGCTAGTCCACTGTGGGATAAGTGATTTGAACAAAGGCCGCAGTTGTTTGGACACGAGCATTTCTCAATCATAACATTTGGAGCATGAGCACCTTTTCCGTCCATCCAATAAGTGCTGAACTTTTTGTACATTTCATAGGAACCAAAGTATAGCTCTTCACATTCGCCATGTGTTGGGCAGGTCTTTGTCATGAATACTTTACCATCTCTTTCAAAGACCTCTGCGTCCAGAATCATATTGCAATCTGGACATATACTTTGAGTAAATCTAATAGTAGATTTTTTGCCTAGTGTAGGCACCTTCTGGTTGACAATCTGAATTAGCTCCATACTAATCGTTTGTTTTCAGAGTTAGTATTTAATCGATTTCCTACAAGACACCGGTGGTTTTGTGAGATTAAACGTCATTCAATATGCCTGATTCGTGAATATTCCCATAGTTGACATATATATCAAAAAACTAAGAATGAAAATAGATGAGTCTTTCAGATAAGGCGCGAAAGGCACTTGAAAAAATAGGTCTCACAAGTTATGAAATAAAGACGTATTCTGCACTTTTAAAAACTGGTCAGATAAATGCGTCAGATCTAAGTCAGAAATCTAGTGTGCCATATTCAAAAATATACGAAGTATTGGGTACATTGGAAGAAAAGGGATGGATTGGTTCTGATGAATCAAGACCTACACAGTATTTTGCAAAACCACCTTCTACTGCAATAGAAAATACAAGACAGGCTCAAGAAGTAGAATTCAAAAACAATGAATCCGCAATTTTAAAAGAACTTACTCCACTTTATGAGCAAAGTGGCACCAGTGAACGACCTGACATTTGGGTTCTTTCAGGAGTGGTAAATATTGCTTCTAAAATTTTGGAAATGGTAGATTCGTGTAGAAATGAAGTGTTGATAGCAATACCAAAGGTTGCAGAAGATCTGGCCAAGGAAGCATTGCCTAAGCTTAGATTATTACATGACAGGGGAGTAGACATCACAATATTAGTTTCTGAGGATGCAAATTCAGAAACTCTCAAAGCATTATCACGAGTAGCCAAAGTAAAAATTAAGAAGGGACTCTTTGGCGGCGGGGTAATATCAGACAAAAGATATGTTGTGATATTACTTGGAGAGGATCTTGGCACCTCTGGATCTGCAGAAGCAGTAGCTATATGGGCAGATCATTCTGGCCTTGCTGGCTTTGCACGTGAATATTTTGAATACTTATTAAAAGAATCAAAGGATGTAAAGTAAGGTAAAACAATCTGTCTAATACGAAAGATGAAGTTCTGTTTGTGGGTACCGCAGAAGCGGAACATGTTGAGATGTATCTAAAGGCCATATGGCACATAAAAGAGAGTGGCAATCCTGTGAAGATTAGTTCAATAGCCAAGATGCTAAATGTTAGGCAACCAAGTGTTGTTCAGATGCTAAAAAAGCTAAACGAATCCAAACTTGTCAATTATAACAAGACTGGTGTTTCGTTAACCAAAGGTGGAGAACAAGTAGGTTCGAACATGATGCGAAATAGTAGATTGTTAGAAGTTTTGATGGATAGTGCACTCAAAGTAGACATAGATGAAGAGATGGTTTGTGGAATAGAACATCATATGAATGAGCAGTTTACCGATGCGCTTTGTACAATGTTAAAGCACCCAAGAAAATGTCCACATGATCACGATATTCCACGTGGAAAATGTTGCAAAAATTAATTTTGAAATAAGTTATATCTTAGTAAGAATTCCAAATCATTATGACTTGTTTCTGTGGTTGTGAAACCTATATCCGTGATTCTAATGGCTTTAAGATAGGATGTGTAAAGTGTAGTCACGGTCCACAAAATCATGAGGAAAGTTTCAAGCTAAAATCAAATCTTGAAGAAAGCCAGAAACGCGGATCTCTTTCTTGATTATTCTCCAATTAACTTGACAAGAACTCTTTTTGATCTTCTTCCATCAAACTCGCCGTAGAATATTTGTTCCCATGGTCCAAAATCAAGTTGACCATTGGTTATAGCTACAACGACTTCTCTACCCATTACTTGTCTTTTTAAATGAGCGTCTGCATTGTCTTCTCCAGTCTTATTGTGTTCGTATTGTTCTGTTGGTTCATGTGGTGCTAGTTCTTCAAGCCACTTTTCATAGTCGTGATGAAGACCACTTTCGTTATCATTGATAAATACGCTGGCTGTGATATGCATCGCATTTACCAAACAAAGACCCTCATTGATACCACTTTTTTGAACAATCTTTTCAATTTGTGATGTGATGTTTACAAATCCTCTTCTGGAGGGAACGTTGAATGTTAGATATTCTGTAACTGATTTCATGAGTATTCAAACACAAGATTTATGATAAAGACATTGTGAATGCAGGCTCAGAACTCAAGATCCTTCTCATCAAATCAAAGGGATTTGGTCATCAACGCCTGCAAATATTAAATTTTCTAGTTCCTAATTGAGTCTTTCAAGAAGCTTGATAAAAGGCAAATGACCAAAATTTGTCAAGATGGTTGCAATAGATGCCACATGCTCGCTTGAGAGTTTCAGGAAATTTGTAATCCTTAGTACATGTAATTCTTTCATTCCTGAGAGCTACTTCGAGGATTATGAGGTATTTCCAGAACGTGAAACAAGTCCTGGTCTCATTTATGTCGAAGCTGCAGACAAAGTGACTTTGAAAAAAATTCGTGACATGACCTTTGTCAATGCAAAGGATGTGTTAGGTATGATATACTCTTCAAAGAGCGGAAACACCAATCTAAAATGGCGTCAAATTAGACGAAACACTGGCAAGGTTGTTGGGGAGGCTTCCACAAACACACTTGTAAACCTAACAGAAGCAGGCGTTTTAACTCAAGAATGGGTTCAAAATTATCTAAGAAAAAAGGCAGAAGAACAACCGACCAAGGCTAGTGAATTAACAAACTAATCTCTTTTCTTTTTTATTGTTCCTTTTCTAATGTAAAGCAGATTAAAATGATCACAAAAACTATTGATGAAAATTCTGTGTCATTAATACCAGAGGAACCAGATGATCTTTTTGTATTAAGAAGGATCATAAAAAAAGATGACAAACTTACTGGGGATACCACACGTGCTATCAGACAGGAAAAAGAGTTTGCTAGACCAGATAGAGGTGAGAGGATCAAAATACGAGTTGCACTAAATGTGGAAAAAATTTCAATTGATGACGTTGTCGATAGATTAAAAGTTCATGGAACAATAATAGAATCTGATAGTGAATCAGTACAGAAAGGATCACATCATTCATTGACACTCAAGATAGGCGAAGCAATTACTTTGACTAAAAAGAAATGGGGTGATCTTGAAAAAAAATTGATTTTTGCTAAAAAGGAAAATTTTGGATTTTTGTTAGTAGCAATTGATACTGGAGATTGTGGGATAGGTAGACTGAGCGGTACTCATCTGAAGTTAATGCCAAACATGTACTCAGGTGCAAGTGGAAAAAGATACAAAGCAAAATTCAATATTGAAACATTTTTTGAAGATGTTCAAAGAGCAGTTTCATCTTCTATACAAGAAGAAGATGCTATCATAATATTCGGTCCTGGTGAAACTAGAAAGAGATTTAGTAACTATCTCATGGAAACACCAATTGGTAAAAAACACAAAATCCAGGTTATTGAAGGGATTGACTCTGGTGGTGAGGATGGAATTTATACATTTGTAAGATCACAGGCGATGAAACAAGCGATGGTCAATAGCAAACTTGCCAAAGCCTTACGCATAATAGATGAGATAATGCTACTAGTTAACAAAAAAAGTAACAAATTCACCATGGGTTTTGCTGAAACTGAAAAGGCAAATGAGGCAGGAGCTGTAGAGTCAATTATTTTTTCTGACAAGGTTTTTGAAAAACAAGATGAAGATGAAATCATAGAGTTTTTAAATCAAGCTGAAAGCAAAGGTGTTGAAATATTTTCTGTTGATTCTACTACAGATGTAGGATTGAGAGTTTCAGCGCTTGGAGGAATTGTTTCACTTTTGCGTTTTGTACCTAATTAGTTGAGGTTACAAGCCAATCCAGATATGGTTTGTTTAGTGTTTTTACTTTAAGCTCAGCAATTTCTGGAACTTTGTATGGATGTGATTTTTTAATCTCATTTTTTAGTGATTTTTTTTTCTTATCTGTTGTTTTAAAAAATGCCAAAAATTCTGCAGTGTTTTCAAGCTTGTTCTGCCAAGCATAAATAGAGTTTATTTTTGTGAAATTTACACATGCCGCAAGTTTTTCTTTAACTACATTATTTGCAATTTTTAAAATCGATTTTTTATCTGGATATGTTGAGATTATTATGACTGCACCCATAGTAACTGATAAATTTGCCCTGACTAAAAAGAGTATCAATTACTTTGGCATTTGATTTTTCTGCAAATAATCCCATCTTCTATGTTTTGATTGTGTGGGGCATAGTTTTTTTACTAGCCAAAATATCCAAACTTGATAAACGTGGTTTTGAAATAACACCTTATAGTCTTACATACAAAAATCGTAATGTACAACTTGCTCTAACCAAGATTTTGGGTAGAACTGAGAGAGCTACAAAAGTATTCTCAAACGTAAGTGTTGTTGCTGGATTCATAATGATGGGTTTTGCTTTCTGGTTTCTGATTTCTAATCTATTCAATTACTTTGTAAAACCAGAGTCATTTTCTGAAGTGACGATTCTGATACCAGGAATCACAATACAGACTGCGTCAGCTCTCATACCATTTTTGTTGTCTATTCCTATTGTTCTTGTAATACACGAGGGCGCGCATGGGATTGTTGCTACTTTAGAAAAGATAAAGATCAAGACAGGTGGATTTGCAGTATTTATTGCACTTTTTGCTGGCTTTGTCGAACCAGATGAGGAAGATTTTGCCAAGGCAAAAAAGATTTCAAAACTTAGAGTGATAGGAGCTGGAGCAACATCAAATGTTATTTTTTCTTTTATCATAGCTGGCCTCCTTATCTTTAATCCATCTTTTGCATTGTTAACGCCAGAACCTATCAGAGGAATATTTTATAATGAACCTATAGGAGTTCCAATAATTTCTGTGACTGAGGGAACAGGAGCTGCTGCAGCTGGTTTACTTAAAGATGACATAATTACTGCAATAAATGGCATTTCTGTTGTTCAGCCACAAGATTTTACAAAGATAAAACTTGTACCTGGCGAAACAGCAATGGTCAAAATAATTAGAAATGGTGAGACTGTACAAATTCCTGTTGTAACTAAGGCATCACCAGATGATCCACAAAGAGGTTTACTTGGAATTACAAGAGCTGCATTTCCATCGTATCAACCGGTAGTTCCTTACTACATACCATGGAGT
Organism: uncultured Nitrosopumilaceae archaeon; assembly: GCA_964434855.1. Taxonomy (GTDB): domain Archaea; phylum Thermoproteota; class Nitrososphaeria; order Nitrososphaerales; family Nitrosopumilaceae; genus UBA8516. Next base: position 48,270 of record CAYSWR010000001.1, read on the forward strand.
CCAGAAGCTTTCACGTTTCTACTTTGGCTTTGGATGCTCTCCTTTTTCATAGGGATCTTCAACATGCTTCCTCTTCCCATACTAGATGGCGGCAAATTCATTCAAAGTATAATTGAAAAAAGCATCTCAGATAAAATAGTAAAAAGTGTTATGTGGTCACTTTATGGTTTTACATTTATTTTGTTTGCACTAAACATTGGTTTTTCCGTAGCCAAATCTGGTTTTATTACCATATAATCATAATTTTAGATTTACAGAAATTCGCATATGGTTAAATTTGGGCACAAAAAAGTTCCCTTTATGAATTGTAACAGATGCGGAAATATTGCAGTTTTTTCTAGAAAGTATTCAGGAGAGAGTCTTTGCTCTTTCTGCTTTTCAAATTCAATTGTACAAAAAACATCTAGAATAATATCAAAAAATAATATGATTCAAAATGGAGATGTAGTTGGAGTAGCAGTATCGGGAGGAAAGGATTCATTATCACTTTTACATGTGCTTAAAAAAATGTCTGAATCACATAACTTTAAGATGATAGCAATAACAGTAGACGAGGGAATTCCCGGCTATCGTGATGAAGCATTAGAAATTGTAAGAAATTTCTGCAATAAGCTTGATGTGGAGTACAGATCTTATGCATACAAAGATCTTTTTGATTTAACATTAGAAGAATCACTTGAGCTTAGAGAAAGTGAAAAGATATCATCATGTTCAATCTGTGGGATATTACGAAGACGTGCAATAGATTTTGGTGCCAAAGATTTGGATGTTGATGTAATAGCTACAGGTCATAATTTAGACGATGTTCTTCAAACTTTTATCATTAATGTTCTATCTGGAGATACAAATAAGATTGGATGGATGGAACCCATCACATCAAACAAAATTAGAAAAATAAAGCCTTTCTGTGAAATTTACGAAAATGAAATTGTGTTTTATGCTTTTACAAACGAAATTCCTTTCCAGTCCGAGCAATGTCCTCATATGAATGAAGGAATAAGAACAGAAATACGTGAATTTCTAAATTCTTTAGAAAATCATCATAGTGGGATTAAAAATAGCATGTATGGTTCTGTTATGAAATTATCTCAAATAGTTAAAGATACAAACTACAAACAAAGAAGAGCCTGTCAGAAGTGTGGTAATCAATGTACTGGTGAGGTATGTTCTGTTTGTACCATGCTTGTAAATTTAAAACAAGATCGATCCTAATGCAAATATAAGATTTCATTGTATGTATATTGGTAGTAGGTAGGATCGGGGCGCCAGCCGTGCCCCATATCTGAAACCGGCTATATGCAGAGATCAGTAACTGCTGGGTAAATATCTAGATGGATAGTACCTGCTTGACTTGCGGAAATGAAATCACGCCGAAGCGGGTGGATGCAGGGCTGAAGCTGTCCGAAGGGATAGTCTTCAAGACCTAACTGCTGAAAGGGATGAGGTCCGGGAGGGAGCAATCCTAAGGTGGAGCATTCACGCTGCGTCGTCTACGTGGCGGATCTTGCTTGACTTGAGATGGGGCTATTTGTTTAGACTGGAACTAGTGGAGCTACTACTAAATATTCATGACTAGATGTTTAGAATATGGACAATCTAATTTTTTCTGGACATAATAGAACTTATGATGATTTCAAAAAACAGCTTACACCAACAATAAAACCACTTTTTGATTTACTAAGAGATTATTGTTTTTCTTTTGGAAAAAATGTAATTGAGGATGTGCGTATGCATAGAATAGTATTTTGCAAGTCTATGACGTTTAGGTTCTTTGCAGATATGGAGCCACAACATGAGTCTATTTTAATAAAAATAAGAAGAGATAGAAAAGAACCTCAAAAAGATGTACTGATAAAACCTGGTCAAGATCTTAGCGAAATAAAAAATCTTCTTTTGGACGCTTATAATACAATACATTAGTACAAAATATCAAATTTTGAAAATTCGCCTTTGTATTTTTCACTGATGATTTGTACATCTTCAACCATGGCATTTGTAGGTCCCCTGTGACTCCATTCTACCACTTCGCTAACATCTACATCTTGGCCTTCTAGTATTGCCTCAACTCTACCATCCTTAAGGTTTCGTACCCAACCTGTAACATTTTTTTTTTCTGCTCTGGTTTTAGTTGTTTGTCTGAAAAAAACCCCCTGAACTTTGCCTTTCACAAAAATATGCACTCGTTGGTTTACCATATTAAGAGTTCTTGTTTTAGGATTAATTAGTTTTGAGTGTCGAAATATTTTAAGATGAACTGCTGTCTGGTCTCTCTTTAATTCTTGCACGCCCAGTCTTTCTAGCTGCAATGCTACCAACTTTTCTTCCAGGAGGTGCATTTCTTGAAACAGTTGAGCTTTTACCTACATGTTGATGTCTGCCACCACCATGTGGGTGTACATATGCAGCTTGTGCAACACCTCTAACAATTGGGTATTTCTGTCCTTTGGATCGTTTTCTACGCCATGCATTACCTGCTCGCATAAATGGTCTATCACCTGCGCCTCCACCAGCAAGAGTTCCAATCATTGCCCTGTTCTGAGGATTTAGTGTAGTAAATTTTCCCGATGGTAGTTTTATTGTAACACCTTCTGAACTGTGTGAAAACACGGTCGCGGACGTACCGGCTGACTTTACAATTGTTCCGCCATCACCAAAATGTTTTTCGATATTACTGACAATTGTTCCGTCAGGAATATTTTGAATACTAATTACATTTCCTGGTAAAATTCCAGATTTTAATCCAAACTGAATCTTTGATCCTACTTTTGTACCAAGAATTGCAGGAATATATGAAGATGAACCATCATCAAATCTGACTTTAGCAAGAGGTGCATCACGTCCTCTTTCATGAACTAGATCTACGACTTGGCCTTCTCGTTGTTCGGAAAGCCCAAATCTTGGGTATTTTGCTGGCAATAACTTACCAGTAGTCGCTGCACGAAATTGCATTCCACCTCGGCCACGTCTTCTAACTAGAGGTCTTTTACCCATTGTAGAAAATGTTGCTCTCTCTTGTAGATTTTAAGCTTTGGTTCTTGTATGTAATGGATCATAAACGACAAAGGTATAAAAATTAGTTTAGGACTGTTTAATTTGTGAGTCAGAATGCGCTTTCCCTTAAAGTACTTGAGGCATATACTCGCGATGTTGGTAGAGGAGTAGCTCGAATTGATTATGATTCTATGGATTCACTAAGTGCTTCAACTGGTGATGTTATTGAAATTAAAGGTAAGCGTAGGACTGTTGCAAAGTGTTTACCACTTTATCCTTCTGATGAAGGAAAGGGAATAATTCGAGTTGATGGACTTGTAAGAAATAACGCGGGAATAGCTATTGGTGATACTGTCGCAGTTCGAAAAATAAAAGCAGTTGCGGCAGAAAAAGTAGTTGTTGCTCCATTGGAAGCAATTCCACCAATAGACGAAAGATATCTTGCTGATGCTTTAGAAAGTGTTCCTTTGATTAAAGGAGATAATGTGATGGTCCCATATTTTGGTGGGAGATTAACTTTCCAAGTAATAGGGGTCACTCCAGCAGCAGATGCCGTACTTGTAACCCAAAAGACAGTATTTCACATTGCAGAAAAAGGTGTAACCCTACGTGGAGTTCCACAAGTTACTTATGAGGACATAGGCGGGTTAACTGATGAAATTAAAAAAGTTAGAGAAATGATCGAGCTTCCCTTAAGACACCCAGAAATTTTTGAAAAATTAGGAATTGAAGCTCCAAAAGGAGTATTGCTTTACGGTCCACCAGGTACAGGTAAGACTTTGTTAGCAAAAGCAGTTGCAAATGAAAGCAATGCTCATTTTATCAGTATTTCCGGTCCTGAAATTATGAGTAAGTTCTATGGAGAAAGTGAAGCAAGGTTACGAGAGATTTTTAAAGAGGCGAGGGAAAAATCTCCTTCTATAGTTTTCATTGATGAAATTGACTCCATAGCCCCAAAAAGAGAAGAGGTGACAGGAGAAGTTGAGAGAAGAGTTGTTTCTCAATTGCTTTCACTGATGGATGGTTTGGAAGCAAGAGGTAAAGTAATTGTCATATCTGCAACAAACAGACCCAATGCAATAGATCCAGCTCTTAGACGACCTGGAAGATTTGATAGAGAAATTGAGATTAAAGTACCTGATAAGAAGGGTAGAAAAGACATTCTCATGATACACACAAGAAACATGCCATTAAGCGATGATGTAAACTTGGAAAAAATGGCAGCAATAAGTCACGGCTATGTTGGTGCAGACTTGGAATATCTTTGCAAAGAGGCTGCAATGAAGTGTCTAAGAAGACTCTTGCCAGAACTCAATCTTGAAGACGAAAAGCTTCCACCAGAAACTCTTGACAAACTTATTGTAAGTGGGGAAGATTATCAGAGTGCATTTAGAGAGATCACACCATCTGGAATGCGTGAAGTTTTCATTGAAAACCCAGATGTAAAATGGGATGAAGTAGGTGGATTAGAAAATGTAAAACGTGAGCTTCAAGAAGCAGTCGAATGGCCAATGAAATATCCTACATTATACTCCAAACTTGGTCATAGAATGCCACGAGGAATTCTACTTCATGGACCAAGTGGTACTGGAAAAACACTTTTAGCTAAAGCTGTAGCAACAGAAAGTGAAGCTAATTTTATCTCAGTAAGAGGTCCTGAATTACTTTCAAAGTGGGTCGGAGAATCCGAACGCGGCATAAGAGAGATATTTAGAAGAGCAAGACAGGCTTCTCCATGTATCATTTTCTTTGATGAAATTGATTCCATAGCTCCAATTAGAGGAGTCGGTGGAGAAACTTCAGTAACTGAAAGAGTTGTAAGTCAACTGCTAACTGAACTTGACGGCATAGAAAGTTTGCATGGAGTGGTAGTACTTGCTGCAACAAATAGAGCAGATATGATCGATACTGCACTTTTAAGACCAGGAAGATTTGATAAGATAATACTTGTACCAATGCCAGACAAAGAAGGTAGGAAGAAGATTCTAGAGATAAGTACAAAAGAGATTCCCATAGACAAGGAACAAAAAAGTGAGAGCGGCAAAAATCCAAATTATGTAGATATAGAAAAAATAGCTGAAACAACTGATGGTTTAAGCGGAGCAGATGTTGCAGCAATTGCAAATACAGCAGTGTCTCTTGTCATACATGAGTTTCTTGCCAAATATCCAGATCAGAAAGAGGCTGAGAAACAAGCAACCACATCAAAAGTAACTATGAGGCATTTTGAAGAGGCAGTAAGAAAAGTAAGAACGCAAAAGGAGCTCAAGATAGGCGAAAAGATAGCAGTGCCTTACTACAGGTAATTTTAATAAAATAACTGTTCTATTCTAGTCAAATGTCAAGTCATAGTGGGTACAGGGGAAAATCACTTTCTTTTTTGCAAAAGAACAACCTTCAGGTAGGTGATATTGTAAGTGTCACTTCAGATGTAGATTATTCTGGCATGATAATGCCACGCTATGAATATAGTGATGATGAACACATAGTTTTGAAGCTTAAAAGTGGATACAACATAGGTCTCGAGGTGGATAAAATAAAAAAAGTCAAAATTGAATCCACAATGGAGTTAAAAAAAGAAACCATACGACAACCACAGACAAATCCAAACTTACCAAAACTACTACTTGTTTCTACAGGAGGGACCATTGCAAGTAAAGTAGATTACAGAACAGGCGGAGTCACACCTGCCCTTACTGCAGCTGAGCTTAATGCTACTGTTCCAGAACTTGCAGAAATTGCAAACATAGACACCGAGGTTCTTTTTTCAGAGTATTCTGAGAATCTACTTCCAGAACACTGGAAAAAAATAGCTGAAAAAATAAACAGTTGTGTACAATCAGAATATAAAGGAATTATCATAGCTCATGGAACTGATACAATGCAGTATACAGCAGCTGCACTTTCATTTGCTTTGGTAAATATTCCAATACCAATTGCGTTGGTAGGTTCACAGAGATCTTCTGATAGACCATCTTCTGATGCCGCATTAAATCTTATTTCAGCTGCAAAATTTCTTGTAGAATGTGATACTACTGGAATTTATGTAGTAATGCATAACACTACTAGTGATGATGAGGTTGCTTGTCATTGGGGAACTCGTGTACGAAAAAATCATACAAGCAAACGTAATGCTTTTCAAACAATTGGAGGAGCACCTGCATTTATAATAAAAAATGACAAAATAATTAAAAATCAACAATTCAATTATGTAAGAAAAAGAGAATATGTATCAAAGATTAATTTCGATACACGTGTAGCATTAATAAAATATTATCCAGGACTAGATTCAAACATAATAAATTACATCATAGAAGCTGGATACAAAGCAATAATCTTTGAAGGAACTGGTCTGGGTCATATCGGAAAGACGATGTATGATAATGTAGCTAAAGCCAAAAAGAAGGGATTGTTTATGGGCATGACTTCTCAATGCATAGACGGTATGGTACGTATGACAGTTTATGAAAGTGGTCGAGATCTTCTTAATTTGGGTATAATTCCTCTTGCAAACATGATTCCAGAAACTGCACTTGTAAAAGCTATGTGGGCACTTGGGAATTCGAAGAATGTGCAAGAAATGGAAGTATTGATGAAAGAAAATATTGCGTCGGAATTTTCAGACTAAGCTTAAAAAGCATGATAATTGATAAATGAGAAGTGTCAGAGTTTCAAATAGACAAAATTGGATTAAAAGTTGGATTAGAGATACACCAACAACTAGCAACTAAAAAGAAATTGTTTTGCAGTTGTTCTACAATTGAATCAGAAGAATATCCGATAAAGTTTTTTCGCAAGTTAAGAGTGTCGAAAAGTGAACTTGGTGAATATGATCCTACTGCGATTTTTGAAAGAAGTAAGTCAAAATCAATTGTGTATTATGCAAATCCTGAAAGCAGTTGTCTTGTAGAACAGGATGAAGAGCCTCCTCATGAAATCAACAAGGGTGCAAAAGATATTGTATTGACAATTGCATCTGCCTTAAAATCAACTATTTTTAATGAGATTCATGTAATGAGAAAACTTGTCATAGATGGATCTAATACATCAGGATTTCAACGAACCATGCTTGTTTCACAAGGTGGTTACCTCGAGGTAGATGGAAAAAAAATCGGAGTTCAAAGTGTAAGTCTAGAAGAAGATGCTGCAAAGATTCTTGGAGAAACCGTAGATACAAGAGAATATGCATTGGATAGATTAGGCATTCCACTAGTAGAGATTGCATTAGAACCTATTTCTGGAAAACCAGATGAAATTAAAAAAATAGCACTTACACTAGGAAGACTTTTGCGTGCTACAAAAAAAGTAGAACGTGGTTTGGGAACAATAAGACAAGATGTCAATGTTTCTATTGAGGGAGGCAATGTGATTGAGATAAAGGGAGTTCAAAAGCTTGATCAGCTTGAAAAAATCATAGAGTATGAAGCAAAAAGACAGCATGGTTTGAGTATAATAGCTTCCAAATTAAAGAATATGACAATAGATAGAATAGCTAAAGAAAGAGATGTAAAAAATGTTACAGATATTTTCAGAAACTGTAAGTCAAAAGTGATACAAAAAGCATTGAAAGAAGGAGCTGTTGTGAAAGCAATCAGAATAAAAAAATTTTCAGGCATGTTTGGTTTTGAACCATATCAAGATATACGATTAGGAAAACAAATTGGCGAACTTGTTAGGTTTTTTGGATTAGGAGGCGTATTTCATTCTGATGAACTTCCAAATTATGGAATAGAAGAAACTGAGATTAAGGAGATTAGAAAAACATTAGAGCTTGAACAAAAAGACGCGTTTTTAATTTTAGCTGGTGAAATGAAAAAAGTAGAACCAGCAATTGAATCCATTATTAAAAGGATAGAAGACGCAAAGGTCGGCGTTCCTGCAGAAACAAGAATGGCTACCGCAGAAGGTGAAACAGTATACCTTAGACCTAGACCTGGAGCATCAAGGATGTATCCAGAGACAGATGTTCCTCCAATTATCATAACTAAAGCAGAGTTAATAGATGCACAAAAAATGATACCAAAAACATGGGAAGAAACAATATCAGGTTTAGAGAAGACGTATAATTTAAACAAACAACTGGCAGTACAAGTATTTGATTCTAATTATTCTGATTTGTTTGAGACTATTTGTAAAGATAAAAGATTATCACCAAACTTTGTTGCATCAGTTCTTTGTAGTACTATAACAAACCTAGAAAGACAGGGATTAGAGGTTAAATTATTAAAATCTAGTGAGATTTTGCAGGCATTTAAGCTTCTTGCAGATGAAGAAATTGCTAAAGAATCAATAGAGATAATTTTTTCAAATATAATGTCTGGAAAAACACACTCCGTTGAACAAGCCATCAAAAATGTCTCCATTAGTAAGATAGAACCTACAGAACTAGAAAGGGTACTAGATGATCTTATAAAAGCAAATATGAATATTATTCATGAACAACGAGAAAGATCGATTGGTCCGTTGATGGGCATTGCAATGAAAACTATGCGTGGAAAAGTAGACGGTCAAAAAATAAATCAAATTTTAGAGAAAAAGATCAAAGAAAAACTGAATTAAAAAAGAACTAATTTTTTAGAATTTCCTTTAAAAAATAATGTCGCTTGTCAAAGTCATGAACACGCTTTGTATCACATGATTTTCTTTTTGACTTTTCAAGCTAACAGTTATTCGATTTTACGTTTTCCTGTGCCTCTACCAGTAGAAATAGTATATCCTTTAGTGGAAGGTTTTTCTGGTGCTTTTGGATATTCTCCTGCTTTTACACTTCCCGTTCCACGTCCCATAGTTATCTTAGTGTCTTTTCCTAGTCCTTCCATTCTCTTTTTCTGAAACTCACGATAGGATTCTCCTGACCAGTTCTGAGGCTTATCTTCTTCTTCGCGAATCGAAGTACCTCTTCCACTTGATTTTTTGATTTTCACATGAATTCTACTAATTACTATGGTTTAAGGTTTACCTAGATTATTCGCAAATTTATTTACAAATATGCGGGAGGTGGGATTTGAACCCACGAACTCCTAAGAGATAAGGTTCTGAGCCTTACGCCGTTGACCAGGCTAGGCGACCCCCGCAACGAAAAAATTAGGTTTCCTGAATAAGTGTCTTTATTATAGGAATTGCGTCTTTTAATTGAAAAATTCTTTTTGCTCTTGGATCATTAAAGCCTAGATTCCATGGTTGAGTGTAAAGTATTACAGATTTTCCTGCATCAAGCATACTTTTGGCGTTTATTGGAGAGTCATCAATAAAAATATCATAGTCAAGTTTTGTTTTTTCTAGACCTTCCAATACTCCTACATAGTTTTTGTATGTAATCTTTTGATATGAAAGCCAGCTTTTAACATAAGTATGTGTAGATTCTTCTCTTGCTGTAACAATATCTACTTCACCAATATTTGAAAGAGCGGATATTGTTGTAGAAAGATTCACTTCTGTGGATGGTATTTTGTACCATGTTTGCCAGCATAAAGAAAGTTCTTTGTAAAAATCATACTTGTCTATTTGATATCTTTCCCAAAAATCCCATTCAGAAATTTCTTCTTTTGATATGGTTCTTCTTATTTTATTATTATAATCAAGCCAAGTATGAATGACATCTGCCAAAACACCGTCAACATCAAGACCTATCTTCAATTTTTCAGTGGTCAATTTTTATCAAAAGTATCCCGAAGTTCTTCCAAAATCTTTTTCTGATGTTTATCAAGTTTGGTTGGAATGTTTATGACAAGTCTTACATACTGATCTCCACGTCCTCTACCACCAGCGTTTGGAACTCCTTTTCCTTTCAATTTTATAATTGAATTTGGTTGTGTACCTTGTTCCACGGTTATTTTTTCTGTTCCTTCCAAAATAGGTATAACAATTGTTTTCCCAAGTGCTGCATCAATCATAGAGATATTTGCATCATAGAATATGTCTGGTCCATCTTTTTTGAATTTGTCATGTGGTTTTACATGTATTCTAACTATGAGATCTCCACTAGGCCCGTCATCTATTGATTCGCCTTCTTCTCTTATCGTGTATTCGCCATTATCAACACCAGGCGGAATATCAAATGAAAGATGTTTCTTACCTTTTACTTTGCCTCTACCTTTACATTGATTACACGGTCTTTCAATTATTTTGCCTTGTCCTCTGCATGTGTTACATGGATGAACAGTTACAAAAGTTGAAAATCCCATATTTCGTGTAGTTCTTACTTGACCCTGTCCATGACAAACTGAGCATGTTCGTTTCGATGTTCCGGGGGCAGCCCCTGAACCTTGACAGTTTTCACATTCCACATCCTTTTGAATATCAATTTCTTCGTGTTTTCCTTTTAAAACATCTTCAAGTGTTATTGTAGTGTCATACACAAGATCTGCTCCCCGTTCTCTTCCAAATCCTCCAAAGCCTCCAGATCCACCTTTACCAAAAAGGGATTCAAAAATTGATTCAAATCCTCCACCACCAAAGCCTCCAAAAATATCTTCAAAGTTTACGCGAGCCCCACGGAAAATATCTTCGCTACTATATCTTCCGTCAACACCAGCATGACCATGAGTATCGTAGATCTTTCGTTTTTCAGCGTCAGATAAAATTGCATATGCCTCTGAAATTTCCTTAAAATGTTCTCCAGCATCATGAGACTTGTTTCGATCAGGATGAAATTTTAATGCTAATTTTCTATACTGTGCCTTTATCTCATCTTGAGAAGCATTCTTTTGTACCCCTAAAACTTCATAATAATCTCGCTTGGTACTCATATAAGCAAATTTTGATTAATCTCAAGTATAAATCATCAATTATTAAGCGCCAGTAGCGTTTTTACCTGCGCTTTCATCCTCAGTTCCTCCTTGAGGTCCTGGTCCAGATGGACCCGGTCCTGGTGGTGGACTAGCTTTTTTGTAAAGTTCTGTACTTATTTCGTTAACTATTGTTTTTAATGTATCAAGTTTTGGTTTAATTTCTGCAGAACCCTTGTCAAGTACATCTTTTAGTTCTCTTATTGCATTTGTAACTTTGATTCCTTGTTCTTGTGTAACTTTGTCTTTGAGATCTTGGTTGATTAATTTTTCAGTAGCATAAATAAAGTTCTCGGCTTCATTTTTGATTTCAATTTCTTCCTTTTTCTTCTTGTCTTGATCTGCGTAAACTTCAGCATCTTTTTTGAGTTTTTCAATTTCTTCCTTTGAAAGTTTTGTGCTTGCAGTAATTGTTATCGTTGCTTCTTTTTGAGTACCAAGATCTTTTGCTGTAACATTAAGTATTCCGTTTGCATCAAGATCAAACTTTACTTCAATTTGCGGAATGCCTCTTGGGGCAGGAGGAATTCCGGAAAGATTAAAGCTTCCAAGCGAAACATTGTCAGTAGCCATTGGCCTTTCACCTTGCACAATGTGTACTGTTACGGCAGTTTGATTGTCTGCAGCAGTAGTAAAGACCTTGCTTTTGGATGTAGGAATAGTAGTATTTCTTTCAATTAATGGTTCACGTAATCCACCAAGCACTTCTACTCCAAGAGTAAGTGGAGTAACATCAAGGAGTACAATGTCACTTGTAACATCTCCTGCAATAATACCTGCCTGTATTCCAGCACCTAATGCTACTGCTTCCATAGGATCAACTCCAGACTCAGGTTCCTTGCCTAAAACAGAAGCAACAAACTTTTTTACTAATGGAATTCGTGTTGGTCCTCCCACAAGAACAATTTTAGTAATGTCGGAAGGTGAAAGTTTTGCATCTTCCAAAGCTTTTGTCATTGATGGCCTACATCTTTCTACAATTGGATTTATGAGATCTTCAAGCTTTGAACGGGTAAGTTTCATTTCTAGATTCTTTGGACCGGCGGTTTGATCATATGATACAAATGGTAAATTGATATCAGTCTCCATTACGGAAGAAAGTTCAATCTTTGCTCTTTCTGCAGCTTCCCTTACTCTAACCATCGCTACATTATCCTTTGAGAGATCGATTCCAGTGTTTTTTCTAAAAGCTTCAATGATGTAATCTATTATGATCTTATCCATATCAGTGCCTCCAAGTTGTGTATCACCAGAGGTACTCATCACTTCAAAAACGCCACCACCCATTTCCATTATGGTCACATCGAGTGTTCCACCACCCAAATCAAACACCAAAATTTTCATGTCTTGCTTTGCCTTGTCTAAACCAAATGCAAGTGATGCGGCTGTTGGCTCGTTGATAATTCTAACAACTTCTAGTCCGGCTATCTGACCAGCATCCTTCGTTGCTTGTCTTTGATTATCGTCAAAATATGCGGGCACTGTGATTACTACTTTTTCAATTTTTTCGCCAACAAATGCCTCTGCATCTCTTTTTATTTTCTGTAAAATAAATGCAGAGATTTGTTGTGGTTTGTATTCCTTGTCATTTATTTTGAAAACATAGTCACTTCCCATCTTTCGTTTTGCAGCTACAATTGTGCCTTCTGGATTTGTAACGGCCTGCCTTCTTGCAGGTTCTCCTACAAGAAGCTGCCCATCTTTTGTAAAGGCAACAACAGATGGAAACGCTTTACCACCTACGGTTGTTCCTTCAGCTGCTGGAATGAGCGTTGGTTTACCACCCATCATTACTGCAGCAGCAGAATTACTTGTTCCTAAATCTATTCCAATAATTTTAGCCATTATTTTCACCTTCTAATTTATCGTTTGAAGTTTTTGATATTTCTACTAAACTTGGTCTAATTACTCTGTTTTGTAAAATATATCCTTTACGAATCTCTTTGGTAATTGTATCGTTGTCTAAAGATGAATCTTTCTTTATAGCTATAGCTTCATGTAATTTTGGATCAAAAATTTCACCGATTATATCTATTGGAGTTACACCGTATTCTGATAGAAAAGAATTCATATTTTTTAAAATTCCATCAAGTCCATCTGTATTAACATGTTGTTTTCCAAGTGCGTCTTTTGCACGCACAAAATCATCATAAATTGACAAAAACTTGAGCATAATTTCTGCCAACATTGAGTTTACACAAGTTTGAACGTCAGATTCTGTTCTCTTTTTTAGATTTTCAAAATCTGCAAAGAGATATTGCAGTTTTTTTTCACATGATGCGACTGTTTCTTTTTCTTTTTCAAGCATGGATTTTAAATCATCAACGCTTGGCTCTTTCACGTCTTCATCTGTACTAGTTTCCACTTGTACTGCTGTTTCTGTATTTTGCTCTTCAGACAAACAAGATGACTGATAACTTGTCTAATTTTACTCTTATTACAGAATTTCACAAAGCGGGTTTGTTTTTATGGTTATTAGATCCGTGCCCTTACCAGTCTTACTAATTTTTTCATAATCTGATTTTGAACAGGCTACAACTATAGTGGTTTTATCGCTGTGAAAGAGATCAAAAGTCGGGCTTTGGTGTATTTCAACATCACCAATGTAATCACGCAATTTTATTACAAGAGAGTTTAACATGTCTACTTTGTCACCACGCATTTCGTAAGCATCTTGTGACCAGACTAGAGCAACTCTTATTCTACTTGCTTTTAGTTCATTTTTTTTCAAAGTAGAACGAATTTCATCTATTAATCGTTTTACATATCCTTCAATTCCTTTAATGCTCCCATTAACTAGATACATCATAGCACCTGCTCCTTCAAGCGATGCTCCCAATGATCGTAAATCGTACAAGCCACTAGTTATGTCATCCAAGAAGAGGTTTTTGAATTCAGCAAACATGAGATCATTTCTTGTGTTATTGTCTTGTGCAAACTTGCAGACTTCAAGTATACTAGAAAAACCAGAAAATTGTGAGAGTATCTTTATTGCATGAAAAAGTTCAGCCGACGATATAGTTACAAAGTTTTTTTCTTTTTTATCAGTTTCAAGTAGTTTGGCAAGTTTATCATCTGCCTTACCATTAAAAGATCCTATAATTTCTGGTGTCTGATTTTTAGTTCCAAGTGGATAATAGAAATATGAAATACCCTTTCCTACTTCAAGACCGGTTACATGCTCCAAGAGAGATATGGTTTCATTGTTCCCACCAATTCCTGTTGGAAGGTTGTAAATAACGGATCCGCCTTTCTTTAATGCACTAGTAGCATCCTTGAATTTTGAATGAATTTCCATCTTTGTTTCCTGCCCAGTTTTTCGTATCCTTGGAGCAAAGAAGAGATATTCTGAATGCGATATTGCAATGTCTATTGGTTCTACCCCAAGTAGGGGTTCATCCTCTTTTAGAGATGCAACATTTGGATATGTCTTGGCAATTTCTGATTTGAGAGATATTGCCATATGAGCAGATTCATCTACAATAAAGACATCTGCGCCTTTAATTGCCATTTGACATGCAATGGAATAACCCTCAGTGCTAAGACCATAAACAACAACTTTTGTCCCTTCCAAATCATTGCAGCTAGGCAGAAAGGCTAAGAAAAACTTTTTCCACCGTAGAATTCTATCAAAAATGTTTGAAAATCTGGTTTGATGTACTTACTCCAAAACAGCTTTTGTTTTTTGAGCCTATGATCAGAAAGTTACAAAAAAACAACAAGCTGTTTTGTACTTCAAGAAATTATCGCGAAGTAGTAGAACTTGCTAAAATTAGAGGCATAAATCTTGTATTTGTTGGAAAACATGGTGGATCCGACAAAATTGGCAAATTAAATGCAAGTCTTACACGAATGCATCGTTTATTATCAATAGTGAAAAAATTCAATCCTGAATTAACAGTTAGTTTTTGCTCTCCAGAGGCATCAAGAATTTCGTATGGGCTTGGTGTGAAGCATATTGCCTTTTGTGATTCTCCTCATGCGGAAGCCGTAATGAGATTATCTTTACCGATTATACAAAGGCTTTTGATACCATGGATTATCCCAAAAAAAGAATTTACAAAATATGGTATTTCTGAAGAAAAAATATCACAATACAAAGCAATTGATGCGTCTGTAATAGTAAAAGAAAGATCAAAAAATGATTTGAAGTATAATTTTCTTTTAAAGAAAAAAAAGACTATACTAATACGACCTGAAGAATCAGAAGCTGCTTATGTTTCTGATAATGAAAATAGAATTACTAAAATTATACGAGAGATCATTAAAGAATTTCCAAATTACAATGTCATCATTTTAGGTAGATACCTACCACAAATAAGCCAACTTAAACGCGAGTTTGGGAGTAAAGTGATAGTAATGGACAAAGTTGTAGATGGTAAAAGTTTACTTAAATTTGTAGATGTGTTTATTGGATCTGGTGGCACCATGACTGCAGAAGCTGCCTTAATGGGTGTACCAACTATATCATATAATGCAGTACCAAATTACATTGAACAATATCTTGTAAAAAAGGGTTTAGTAAAAAGAGAAGAAAATCCACAGAAAATAGTTTTTTTTGCAAAAAAGATTTTGAAGTCAAATAATAGAAAAACTAGAAACAAGGCAAAAAAAATATTAAGTTCAATGGAAGATCCTTTTTCAAAGCTTATTACTCATATCAAAACTTAGTCTATAACATAATCCAAAATATTAAAAATTAACTTAATTGGATCTGAAATGCTTACTGAATAACATTATAAGGGAACAAATCAACATTCAACGCCCGGGAAGCCCGGTAGAGGAGAAATCCACCGAGTGTAGCGGTCAAGCATAGGGGCCTTTGGAGCCCTTGACCCCAGTTCGAATCTGGGCCGGGCTACTTTTTTATAAAAATTAAAGATAAGGCGTCTTTGGCATAATATCAAAGTGTGGTAAAAGCGAAATTCCAATCAATATTGGAACCACAAATATTGCAAATGAAATTACGGTGAGAATTATTCCAAGTAACAAGCAATTTTTTGCTTTACGCGGATCATCATCTTTTATTATAAAATAAGCTATGACGCCGCCTATAACATTAAAGAAAATAGGTAAAAGAAACCATAAACTACTTCGTCTTCTTACTTCCATGATTGATTTACCATATTGTTGGATTTAAATCAAGATTATCATCTATAATTCAAGTTTTGCAAGAAGTTTTGTAGCTATTGAAAACAAAGTTAAAGATAATGTAACCAAAACTAACATTTCTATTGCCACAAATGTATCAAAATTCCCAAAAATTCCAGCACGTACAACGTCTACAAGATAGGTTAGTGGATTAAAATAAAATGCAATTGAAAGTGGCAAAGGCGAACCTTCTGCTGGATAGAAAGCAGTACTTACGAATGCAAAAAACAAAAACACAGTATTAATCACTACATTGAATCCTTCACTTGACTTTAGCCTAGTGGATATGATTGATGCAATAGAACCAAAGAGAATAGAGCCTACAACAGAAGCAAAGACCAAAAGTGGTATAGTAAGGAAGTTAAATTCTATAGATTCAAAGAAAAGTGGGTATCCAACGGCTGTAATTAAAGTGGCACTAACCAACCCAATTATTCCAATTGTGTAGACATTACTTAGGATGTAGTGTGTTCTAGTAAATGGCCCTACAAGGATCTGTTCAAACATACCATGTCTTCGATCATTCCATATTATAATGCCGGAGACAAGGGCACTATTCATTATGTTAAAGCCAATCATACCTGATGCGATGTATGCTGGATAGTCTAGTGTTTTGTTACCGTAGGAAACAGAATCAATCAGTGCAGTATATGCAAAACCACCAACAAAGATGTAGATTAAAGGAAAAATTACTTGCCATATCATAAATCCCTTGTTAAGAGATATTGTCAGATTTCTATTTACTAGTCTAATCACTGGATGCATTTGATTTATTCACCACTGAGAGAAAGATTTCTTCTAGACTCGTAGGGATTGCAGAAAGATCTTCTATCACGATGTTATTTGCAGTCAAAATTTGAAGAATTTTTAGCAATACTTTTTCAGAATCATTGGATCGTATAGTAATGTTTGTTCCAGAGTTAAAAGCAAGTTCATGGTCTTTTATTCCAATCAAGAGATTAGATAGGTCTTTTCTAACAGTGCCTAAGTGAATCTTGATGGTTTTTTCTCTCCCGAATTTGTTCTTTAGTTCTTCTGGAGTATCAATAGCTATTATCTTTCCTTTGTTTATGATAGCAACTTCATCGCAGATGTATTCAGCTTCATTTAGTATATGTGTTGTAAAAAATACAGTCAAGCCATCTTTTGCTTTATGTTTTATAAAATCGAGTAATCCCCTGCGTGCTGAAGGATCCAAACCTACTGTGGGTTCATCAAGAAACAAAAGCTTCATGTCGTGCATAAATTCGCGAGCCACTTGTACTCTTCGTCTCTGACCTATTGAAAGCTCATCATTTTTTATATTCCTTATTTCTTTTAGATCAAAAGCTGAAAGAAGCTCCTCAACTCTATCCTGTCTTATTTTTCTCTCAACATTCCACATCATTCCATATTTTTCAAGAGATTTTTCTACACTGAGGGTGGGTTCATAACTTGGCTGTTGTAAAACCACCCCAATTTTCTTTCGTACTTCTAATGGAGAATGTATAGCGTCTATTCCTAGTATTTTCATCGAACCAGCTGTTGGAGGTATAAGAGTAGTAAGGAGTTTTATTGTAGTAGTTTTTCCTGCCCCATTTGGTCCTAAAAATCCAAAAATCTTACCATAATTAACAGAGAGATCGATGCCATCAACTGCATTTATAGCCCCGTATGATTTTGAGAGCAGTTTTGTTTCTATACATGACATTAAAACTAGTTTCAATACCCTACTAATTTAGCTAATGAAATTTTTATTAATGCACGCTTCTATTTCAGAGTGACTTGTCAGAATTTGAATCATTATTAAACAAGCTTTTAGAACAAAAACCAGAGCTTTCGCGATCAGATATACAACAGATGATTAACAAGAAAAAAGAAAAGATCGGTGCAGGTTATTTGACAGATCAAGGTGCTTTATTTCTTATAGCAGCTGATCTAGGGATATCATTAAATGAACAGCTAAAAGTCGAGATGGGTCTCAAAGATCTGTATGTAGGTGCAAAAGAGATCACATTAGAAACTAGAGTAATGAATGTTTATCCAGCAAAACAGTTTTCACGTAAAGATGGTTCACAGTTTCTTCTGCGCACTATGACTGTATATGATTCAGATTCAAGAGCCAAGGTAAAGCTGTGGGATGAAAAGGCAAACTTGCCGGGAATTGAGAATTTGAAACCTGGTGATCTTGTTAAGATTATCAAGGCTTATGTCAAGTCAGATATGACAGGTACACCGATAATTAATGTTGGTTCAGGTTCAAACCTTGAAACAAGTGAGATAGAAAGTAAAATTCCCTTGCTTGATTCAATAACAGAAGATGTTAGTGAAGTAAAGGAAAATCAACAAAATCTTGTAGTTTCTGGAATCTTGGATGGGAATATCAGAATGACTGAATTCACAAATTTCAAAGGCCAACCTGGAAAAGCACTTCATTTACGTCTAAAGGGAAAAAATGACACAATTACAAGAGTTGTCTTGTGGAATGCTGATGAAAAATCAATTCCAAAGATGATTACGGCTGGTGCAAAAACAAGATTGATTGGTGTAAGAACAAAAAAAGGTCAACAAGGATTAGAGTTACACGGTGATGAAGGCACAGTTATCGAAATAGAAGGTGCGGATGAAGTGCAACCAATAGCTGTTAGAATTTTATCATTGGTGAAAAATGATTCTGGTAACACCTTAATGTTAGTTACTGATCATAATAAAAAATTTCTAAACATTACTGATTTTGTTGGTGTAACAAAAGATCTTAAAATTGGAGAAGCAATAGAAATAGTTCCAACAAAAGTATATGGGAATTCTGTAACATTAGCAGACGGTTCATTTGTTAGAAAGATTGATGATGAAAAAATTCCTACAATTTTAGAACTTAGAACAAAGATTCGTGATCTTAAACCAAGTGATGATATCTATTGTATTGAAGCGATAGTGCTAAAAATGCCAGAAAGACGAGAAATCCAGACAAAACGTGGGGAAACAGTATCTTTGTCAGAGATGTTTATTGAAGATGAGACGGGACAGATTTGGCTTAAAGGATGGAGAAACCAAGCTAGGATACTAGACCCGTTTTCTCAAGGTGAGATTATTACTGTAATAGGTGTAACTGCAAAAGCTGGTCTTGAAAATAGAACAGAATTGTTTTTAACGCCATTTTCGCATATTATAAAGAAGAATTAAGAATCCCAGAAACCGCGCGTTGTTACGTATTGTCTTTCTGCTTCATAGATCTGTTTGTATAGTTCTTCTTCTCCAATCATGTTTCGTAGTATTCGTGCTCCTGTGTCAGCTCCTACACCATATCCTGAAAGAACAATAAGAGCTGTCTGTCCAAAGCTCTCTAAAAGTGAGGAGATCTTCCATGCTCTTGCAAACTTGTGATTTTCTTCCGTTGTGAGTTTTTTCCCAACATGTTTTTTCTGTACTATTTTTGCTAAATCATAATCAGAATAATAAGTAGCTGTGATCTGATGAGATTTGCAATAATGACATGAAAGTGTGTTATTTACTTCCTTGGTCTCAACAACTCTTTCCCATTTTCCACATCTAACACAAATCAGTCTGTGTTTTGTTTTCAAGAGTCTTGCTTTAACTAGATCCAAAATTCCTTTGTCTATGTTTGCTGGAGACGCATAATATTTTGCAGTATGATCAAGTATAGATTCTGCAAGTTTAGAGAAATTTTCTACTTCTATCCACTTTATTTTAATTTCATTAGATCGAATTTTTTCTAATAATGTTTCAGTATTTTCCAAGTCATATTTGTCATGGAATAGTTCACGCAGTACTTCATTTGCAAGTGGGGTTTTTGAATATTTTTCGTAGATGAACCTTGCAGCTTTTCTATCATAAACTGCCTCTCTGCCTACAATGCCAAATTTTTTAGCTACACACCAGGTTCTCCAGTTTAGGTTATGTGTTCCTGCGAGAGAAGCACTAACAACTGGTGCTAGATCATATACTTCGTTTAAGGTATCCAATACTTGCTTTTCCAGTATTCTGCCGTTAGAGGACATGATTATTCTATATGCATCAGATCTTGAATCTATAAGATATCCTGTCTTTGCTGAGATCATAGTAGAGAGCAGCATAGAAAGTGTAGAATTTATTTTAGTTCCAAAACATGAATGAATTACTACCGTATTTCTAACCCTTAATGATTCTACTACGATGATTTTTTCGTTTGGAATAGTGTCTAATTTCAGATTCTTGATTATTTGATTTGAAACTAGAAGAGAATCTGTCTGTACTTTTGTTCTAAAAATACCAACCTTATTTGCAGTTATATAATCTACCGGAATGTTTTCACCCTCCCAATATGGTACGTTTATTCCAGCTGACTGCACCGGTTCAACATTGATTTTTAGTGAACTCT
Source organism: uncultured Nitrosopumilaceae archaeon (assembly GCA_964434855.1). Lineage (GTDB taxonomy): Archaea > Thermoproteota > Nitrososphaeria > Nitrososphaerales > Nitrosopumilaceae > UBA8516. The sequence continues at coordinate 68,556 of CAYSWR010000001.1, forward strand.
CGTCTATGTTTAATATTCTCCATTGCATCCCCCTCAAAACAAAAACATTACCAGGATCACCATGATCACCTACAAATCTTTGATCTAAACTTCCGATGATTTTTTTACTTGCAGTATCAAAGACTTTAAATTTTAAGATATCAGGAATTGTTGATAGGTTTTCAAAAAAATATCTGAACGCTCTGCCTTTTTTCTGAAAGATCATTTCCTCCTTGTCAAAAAATAGAATTGAATTGTTATGTAATATTTCAAGGACGCTAAAAAGATCCTCTATTGTTGTATTTCTGAAAGGATATGCTTGTTTTATTACCTGAAACGCAAGATCTACTGGAACATTTCCAAGTTGCATCGATAGACCAACCAAATGGTGTGCAAGTACGTCTAATGCCCCTTCATGGATTATCTGATCTTCGATTGATTTTTCTCTAACTCTTTCAAGTATTGCATATGTTTCAAATTCATCATCTGGATTGTTGGTTATGATTAGACCCTTTGCAGATGAATCTCTATTGTGTTTGCTTCTACCTATTCTTTGTATTAGTTTTGACACTTGTCTTGGTGAACCATAATGAATCACAAGTTCAACAGAACCAATATCAAGTCCAAGTTCAAGTGATGAGGTACAGACTATAATTCCAGGCCTGCCTTGTCTTAGTGTTTCTTCTGTTTCTTCTCTGATTTCTTGTGAGAGAGAACCATGATGTAATTCAACTCTTAATGTGGTCTTTTCACGTAATATTGATGCAAGATATTCTGATTCTCCACGTGTATTTGTAAAAAGCAAAACCGGAGAATTTGGATGATTCTTTGTTACATATTCAATTATGTGATCAACTACATCAGATATTGTTCCATCTATGTATTTGACTTCTACATCGTATTTTCGTATAGAATTATCTTGAATTATTTTACATTTCCTTTTTGTTCCCACTATAAATTTAGCAGATTCATCAATGTTACCTACCGTTGCAGATAGACCTACTCGAGTTATTTCTTGTTTTGAATTAAGTTGTAGTCTTTCCAAACTTAATGAAAGTTGTGAACCTCGTTCATTTCCTAATAATTCATGAACTTCGTCTATGATTATCCATTCAAGTTCTGAAAGTGCATCAAGTATTTTTTTTTGTGTAAGTAAAATTAGGAGAGTTTCAGGTGTGGTTATAAGAATATCTGGAGGAGATTCTGTAATTTTTTTTCGTGCAGATTGTGTAGTGTCACCGTGACGAATCTGAATTGAAAGGTATTCATTTTCAGCATATTTTATAATTCTTCTAAAGACATCACGATTTAATGCTCTTAGTGGTGTAATGTACAACGCTTTTATTTTTCCAGGTTTCTTGGATTTAGCAAGGCGTGCAAATATAGGAATAACTGCTGTCTCTGTTTTACCTGAGCCCGTAGGTGCAATTACTAGTGAATCTATCTTTTGGAAAATTGTAGGAATCGCTTTTTTTTGGATGTACGTGAGGTTTTTAAAACCAAGGGAATGAAACTTGGCCTCAAGTTCAGATTCAGGCAGGAGGTTCCGGATTTTGTCTTGTTCTAGCTCGCTCGTATACCATTACCCCAAAAAGGCCTATTCCAAAAAGAATTACGGTGATGATTGGTATAGAATCAAAAATATCTGCCATGAATTTGTTATAATTCACAGTGATAAATAGCTTAAGTCGAATCTATTAGTCCCGCCGGTGTAATCATGTAATGAATTTCTTTTTTATAACCAAAAGATGGGAAAATTTGTGCGGCATACTTATGGTTGACTTTAGTAAGATGAATTTTCTGATGAGTGTACATGCTTATTGATCTATCAAGATTTTCTCTTTCCATGTCATTTGATTTTCTAACTATGTTTGTTACAATAATAGGAATTTTTTTCTGTATAGCAATAAATGCAAGATTATGCATATATTCCATAAAAACAACATGTTTTTCTAACAAGTTAGATTCTTTAGAATATTCGAATGAAAACAGATCTGTAACATTATCGATTACAACAAGACCGAGGTTTTTAATTTCAGATATTTTTTCAAGATAGCTGATTTGTTCCGAGGTGTTGGTTATTCTGCCCACTCTAACATGATCAAGCAGTTTTGGATCCATGTTTTTTGTTTTGATGAGTGTAAGCATTCTTTCTGGTCTGAACCCACCAGTAGTATCTTGGTAGAGTATTTCTACATCATTTCTAAGCGCATTAATGCATATTTGTAGTGCAAGTTGTGTTTTTCCCGTGGCACTTGCACCAAAAATATCTGTTATAATTCCATGTCTTATACCACCATCAAGAAGTTTATCCAATTTTTGAATACCAGTTTGAATCATCAAGTCTTTAGATTACATCAGAAGTTAAAGAATATTAGATCAAAGTTACGATCGGGAAGGCTTTTATTCCCGATCCCAGGCAGTGCTTCACAAGTGATTTATGTTTGTCGCAACCGCCACCAAAAAGACCACTAACAACCTTGCAAAAAGGCATCAATAAGAAAGTCACGGTAAGACTGAAAAATGAAGTAGAATACAAGGGAAAAATGAATAATGTGGATTCATACATGAATCTGATAATGACTGATGCTGAAGAAGTCAGCAACGGCAAAGTAATTGCAAATTATGGTCGAGTCATAGTAAGAGGAAACAATGTTCTTTTCATTAAACTTGAAAATGAACTGTAACTGAATAGGTTTTAAAAATGGAGCGAAAATATCTCTTTACATCTGAATCAGTAACAGAGGGACACCCAGACAAAATATGTGACCAAATTTCTGATGCAATTTTAGACGAATTTCTAAAACAAGATCCAGACTCAAGAGTTGCTATAGAAACGATGACTACTACTGGAATTGTCGTAGTAGCAGGCGAGGTAACTTCAAAAGCAAAGTTTGACATTCAGGAAGTGGTAAGAAAAACAATACGGGAGATTGGTTACGACAATCCAGCATATGGTTTTGATGCGAATTCATGCAGTGTATTAATAGCTCTTCATTCACAAAGTCCAGATATATCTCAAGGAGTTTCATCCACAGAAAACAAAGAGCAGGGAGCAGGAGATCAGGGACTAATGTTTGGATATGCTACAAATGAAACTGAAGAGCTTATGCCTATGCCAATTATACTTGCACACAAATTAACAAAACGACTTGCGGAAGCAAGAAAAAGTAAAGAAATTCCTTGGGCAAGACCAGATGGAAAATCCCAAGTTACTGTAGAATATGAAGATGGAAAGCCAAAAAGACTTGAAGCTGTTGTAATCTCTACACAGCATTCTCCAGAAGTAACCAGTGATCAAATAAAAAAAGAAATTATTGAAAAAGTAATCAAACCTGTTTGTGGGAAATTTTGGCATGATAAAATTAAAGTTCATGTCAATCCAACTGGTAGATTTGTTATTGGAGGACCACCAGGAGATGCAGGTCTTACAGGAAGAAAGATCATAGTGGATTCCTACGGAGGCATGGGACGACATGGTGGTGGCGCTTTCTCTGGAAAAGACCCCACTAAAGTCGATAGATCTGCTGGTTACATGTGTCGATATATTGCAAAGAACATAGTTGCTGCTGGTCTTGCAGACAGATGTGAAGTACAGGTGGCTTATGCAATTGGCGTGGCAGAACCTATCTCACTTATGGTTAGTACGTTTGGTACAAGTAAAATTCCAGAAGATCAGATTGAGAATTTGGTAAGAAAACACTTTGACATGAGACCAGCTGCAATAATATCATACCTAAAGTTGAATAGACCAATCTATAGAAAGACAGCAGCCTATGGTCACTTTGGACGAAATGAACCAGAGTTTACCTGGGAATATATAGACAAAGCAGATATACTAAGAAAGGCAGCCGGTCTTTAAAATTTCTCTATAAGTTCTAAATTTGATACTCGTAAGTTTTCGTAACTTTTTGTGATTCCCTACATAATCTCCTACAAGAATATTCAGATCATCTATGCCAAAGTTGCTATTTTTACATTGTAATGCATTTCTGTAAGCATCTTCTAGATTGATTTTTTCTATTTTGATTTTTTTCCCATGAATAAAATCTTTGATAAAGCAATTGTATGTAACAGTCTGAGGACCTACAAGATCAATAATTTTTTTGGAGAGTTTTTTGTTAAAAATAGATTGTAGAAATACTTCGCCTGCATCTTCTATAAAAATTGGTTGTATACGATAGTTTCCAGAGCCAGCTATGGTAATTTTGCCATTTTTGATTTGTTTACAAAGAATTTGTGACAACGGATCATCTTTTCCTACAATATAAGATGCACGAAAAATTGTATAATCAAGACCAGAATGAATGATTTCTTGTTCTGCTTTGTATTTTGATATAAAATATCCAAAAGTAGTGTTTTTGTGCACACCAAGACCACTGATATAAATTATTTTTTTGATACCAGCTTTCTTGCACAAATTTATTACATTTTTTGTGAGGCCTACATTCACTTTTTCATAATCATCTTCAACCGTTTGTTTACCTTGTCCGATGAAATGCAATAGTGCTGTGCACTTTTTTAGTCTTTGAACCAGATACTTTTCAGAAAGATCATCTGAAATTAGTAAAGTCCCAAGTTGTACAGAGGTTGTTCTATTCTTACGTACAATGTTAATTACTCGAATTCCTTTTTTTGTAAATAGGCGTCCTACATTTCTGCCTACAAAACCATTTGCACCAGTAATAGCTATTGTGAATGTTCGATTTTTGAGCATTATTGTAGTAGGATATGCCCGACAAATTAATTTTAAAGGTATTGTATGATATAGTATGTTAAGTTCTTCGGATTGTTATGAGATTTTAGGCATTCAAAGAGGAGCTTCGCAGAAAGAGATCAAAACAGCATATAGAAAACTCTCCTTGAAGTATCATCCTGACAGAAATAGGAATGAGAAGGATGATTGTAAATTCAAACAGGTTATTGAAGCATATCAGTTTCTTAGGCGAGAAGAAAAGATGGGTCATAAGAAATCAGAAGTTGATATTGAATATACATATGTCAACTTTTGGAGATATTATGATAAAATCGATAATGAATCACAATTTAGTGGATCAGATTTTGGCAGATTTGGTAATCCTTTTGGTGTAAAATTTAATCAAACATATGACCATAACCAAGAAAAACCAGCATCACATATGTTTACACATATTTTGCTTTATGGGGGTCTTGGTGTAATGGCGTTATGGATAATTCTTTCTGGAATACTAAAATGAACTGATAAAGGTTAATACGTGAAAAAACAATTTTCAGTGTGGAAAACGAAACTATACCAAAAGGAAAACTTAGAACTGGTTTTACTACAGGTACATGTGCTACTGCAGGATCCAAGGCAGCAGTTTTAGCTATTATTAATCAAAAAAAGATAGATTCTGTAGATATTATTCTTCCTAAAAAAAAATCAATTCAGATAAAAATTGTAAATTGTAAATTCACAAAGAATAGTGCTAAATGTTCAGTGATAAAGGATGGAGGTGACGATCCTGATGTTACTCATGGTGCGGAGATATGGACCGAAGTATCGTTAACAGACAAACCAAATAAAATAGAGATAGATGGAGGAGAAGGGGTAGGAAGAGTTACCAAACCGGGCCTTGGGCTTGAGATAGGTTCTGCTGCAATTAACCCAACTCCAAAAAAGATGATAATGGAAAACATTTTAGAAGTAGCACAAGATTTTCTTAAAAGAAATGGTCTAAGGGTTGAAATTTCTGTTCCCAAAGGCAAGGAGATTGCAGCAAAAACTGATAATCCAAGACTTGGAATCTTGGGCGGTATCTCCATTTTAGGTACAAGCGGAATCGTAATTCCCTACTCCACTGCATCATTTGCAGCAGCAATCAGACAAAGTCTAGATGTTACAATAGCTATGGGAAACGATACCGTGGTATTAACGACTGGTGGGAGAAGTGAGGATTTTTCAAGAAACATAATCAAACTACCAGATCATTGTTTTGTCCAGATGGGAGATTTTTCAGGATATACTGTTCAGCAATGTGCAAAAAAGAAGATCAAAAAGGCGTACGTTGCTGGGTTTATTGGAAAACTAACAAAAATGGCGATGGGAGTAAAGCAGACTCATGTAAAAGGTTCGAAAGTTGATATGGAGTTTTTGTCGAATATTGCTCAGAAGTGTAATGCGAAAGCTGGAACTGTAGATGAAATAAAAAAAGCAAACACAGCAAGACATGTGTATGAGATAGTTATAAAAGAGAAACT
>CAYSWR010000001.1:74853-78642 GCA_964434855.1 uncultured Nitrosopumilaceae archaeon
TAAAAAAAGCAAACACAGCAAGACATGTGTATGAGATAGTTATAAAAGAGAAACTACCAGGTTTCTTTGATTTGATTTGTGAAGAAGTTTACAAACAATTAAGAAATCATTCAGAGAAGAAATTTGAAATTGATGTCATCATGTTTGATTTTGATGGCAATATAATAGGCAGATATTCATAGTAACAGATATCTTTAGTATATTAAAAATCAAGTTGTGGAAAAAGTTGCTGTTATTGCAATTACAAAAAATGGAATAGAAATAGGCTTATCTTTAAAAAAGAAATTTCCTACTTGGGAAATTTATGTCCCATCAAAGTTTTCTAACAGTAATTCACAAATTGAATGGTTTGATGATTCCACTACAGCAAAGGTGGGAGAATTATTCAAAACAAATGAAGCACTTGTTTGTATATTTTCCCTTGGTGCAGTAATTAGACTAATTTCGCCTCATCTTAGAGATAAAAAAACAGATCCTGCTATAGTAGTGATAGATGATACAGGCAAGTTTGCAATTAGTACACTCTCAGGACATCTTGGTGGTGCAAATCAGCTTACAGAAGATATTGCAAAAATTCTAGGTGCAACTGCAGTTATTACTACGGCTGCGGATGTAAACAAAACCATTGCAGTAGATCTTGTTGGGAAAGAATTTGGTTGGAAGATAGATGACGATTCAACAGTTACAAAGGTTAGTGCATTAATGGTAAACGAAGAAAAGATAGGAGTTTTTCAAGATGCGGGTGAGAAGGAATGGTGGCTACCAAAAAAAGAACTCCCAAAAAATGTAACTGTCTACAACAGTTTTGAAGAGCTGAAAAATTCTAATTCAAAAGGATATTTGATAATTTCGGATAAAGAAATCGAAGACAAAGAATTGTTAAAGAATTCAGTAGTCTACAGACCAAAGACTTTGGTTGTAGGAATCGGCCTACATTGGGACACTAGCAAAGACACCATCAAAGAAGGTGTGGAATTTTGTATGAAAAAATTCAAGCTAAACCCAAAATCAATTACAAGATTTGCATCAATAAAAAAAGAAGCCAATGTAGTAGGATTACAGGAACTTGCAAAGGAATGGAACGTTCCAGTGGATTATTTTGAAAAAGAACAGCTTGCTCAAATTGCTATTCCAAACCCATCAGAAACCGTGCAAGCCTTTGAGGGCACTCCAAGTGTCTCAGAAGCCTCTGCATTAAGAAGCTCTGGTGGCAAATTAGTGGTTGAAAAACAGAAATTCCCACCAAACTTAACTGTAGCAATAACGAGAATCTCAAAATGAAAAGGGGCTTGTTACTAATAGACAGGGGCAGCAGGGAAGAAGAGGTAAAGGAAGAATTAAGGTACATTTGTTCCAAAGTCAAAGAATCTGGAGGTTATCAATTTTCAGATTATTGCTTTTTGGAAGTAGTCCCTCCATTTATTGAGGAAGTAATGGAAAAATGTTTCAGGCAAGACCTTGATGCCTTGACAGTTGTTCCTTATTTTTTATACCCGGGAAGAAAAGTTAAGCTGGCAGTGAATAGGGCAATTGACATGTCATCAAAAACCAATATGAGGATCAAAATCACAAAACCAATTACTTTACACAAATCTTTGTTAGATATTGTGCATGCAAAAGTTGATGATGTTATCGCAAAAAACAAGATCACATTTTCAAAAAATGAGATAGACGTATTGCTCATTGGTCATGGAAGCAAGGATCCTGATGCAAAAACCTCACTGCAATATGTGGTTGATGGATTAAAAGACTCGTATAGAAATGTAACTCATTGTTGGCTAGAAATCGAAGAGCCTAATATCAAGCAAGGAATAGAAATTTGTGCAAAAAATAAACCAAATGTTTTGATCATTGTTCCATATTTTTTGCACAGAGGCGCACATGTAAAACGAGATATCTATGTGGATCTGAATCCAGCAATGGAAGAATCTGGGATTGGCGATATTTTCATAACAGAACATCTTGGAACTGATGATAAATTGATAGATTTAGTTATAGAAAGAGCAAGGGAAGTTGAGAAGTGATTACTCAAAAAGGCCAGTCAATTGAAGACAAAAGTATGGAAATAATCGAAAATGAGATAGGGTCACATCCATATTCAAAGGATGAATGGCCAATAGTTAGAAGAGTAATTCATGCAACTGCAGATTTTGATTTTGCAAGACAAAACATGATTGTTTTTCATAAAAATGCCATATCAAGTGGTATTAATGCCTTGGAAAGTGGTTGCAATATCATTGTGGATGTAAATGGTGTCATAGGTGGTCTAAACAAGGAAAACTTGAAAGAGTTTGGAAACAAGGCAATTTGTAACATATCTGATCCAAATATTGTAGAGCAAGCAAAGAAACTAGACAAAACACGCGCCCAGACCTCGATGCGGGTGGCTTCTTCGGAGATGAATGGGGGTGTGGTTGCAATAGGCAATGCTCCAACAGCATTAGTAGAAGTGACTCAAATGATAAGGGAAAATGTAACACGCCCAGCTCTTGTGGTTGGAATTCCAGTTGGTTTTGTGTGTGCTGTAGAATCAAAAGAAGAACTTCAGACACTTAACATACCATACATTACAAACAAGGGCCGTAAGGGAGGAAGTCCTTGCGCATCTGCAATAGTAAACGCATTGTTTAAGCTCTTAAAAGAAAAATCAAAAGGCTAACGAGTTTACCGACAAAGAGTAAAAATAGTATCCCCCTTTCTCAGGCAGGAAAAGTTAGCGATTCACGTCATAACGGAAAGTATGATTTGTTGGAAAGTGAAAGGGACTAGTGGAATTTTGTAAAGCTATCTCAAGTGATGCTATTTTTCACTAACCATGACAGTACCTTTCATTTCTGGATGTATTGTACAATAGTACTGAAACGAGCCTACTTTGTCTGAAATAAAAGTAATGGATTGCGATTCAAAATATTTCAAATCCCTTGTATGCACATTAAATTCGTCTATATTGAAATTATGTTTGGAATCGGAATTCCCGTCTTCATTAATTACATGTACTACTTCAACTGAGTTTTTAATTAAATTGATTGTTGGATTTACAGAGCTTGGTCCGCCACCACTTTTTTTACCGCTACTAACAGATTGACTAGCAAACACGTATCCGTTTTGTGGGGTATGCAGGGCTTTGAGGTAGTTATTTCTTGGAGCTATGAAAACTGGATGATTGCTATTCACTGGGATCATGGAATTTATTCCAAAATATGCTACTATAGCTACAATTGTAACCATCGCTCCTATTCCTAATGCAGTTCCTTTTGAAAATCTTCTAGTTTTGAAATTCTTTTTTCTCAACTTAGCTGTCAATTGAATCATGTATCATATTTAGCTACTGTTTTGAAAAAACTGCTGGGTAATCTGGGAATGGCAAGAAGTGTACAGTTCAATGTGACAGTCTACTAGATTAGATTTTGTTCTTTTCAAAATGATTCATAGAAATAGGCTAGATTCATTCATAGTTTTAGAATCAGATTTTTGAAACTTATCTTCTGGAATGTTTCATACAGTTTTGAACAAAATTTCTTGCAATTCCTGGAAGTGCAAAATGTATATGCATGTATGAAGCAAGTGTGTTATACTGCATCAAACCATCTTTTTGGTTTTTTATTCCAATACCAATGGATAGATCATAGGCAAATTTGGAATCCTTTGGTACTGACTCTAGCTCAGAAAAGTGAAACTCGTGTCCTTGGATTGTGCTTGTGGTCTTTGCTATTAGACAATCATTTACTATACTAGCTTTAGTATAGTTTAGCTTGAGTTTTTTTTGCATCTTTGTTGTAGCATCATAAA
>CAYSWR010000002.1:0-70786 GCA_964434855.1 uncultured Nitrosopumilaceae archaeon
TCTAATCCCATGAGAGGTCTAAGATAGTTGTGGTGTAGTTGGTAACCTGTAATCAATGGAGATTATTCATTGCCATATACCGTTAGATACCAATAGTGGAATTGTTAAATCTGCGGATCTTAAACCTGTAAAAAATCGGTTGATAATTAACTGAATAGTTAAAGAAGTCTTTCTCTGTATCCACTTTCTACCTTTACCATCAAAGAGTAATTCATCTGCAAGCAAACTACCAATCCAATAAGCTGCAGAATATTCTTCTACCATTATTTCAGTGATAACATATCCAGTTAAAAAAAGATGCTGTCATTTTGATTGGATATTATCTCTGCATGTCAATCTCTGGTCTAATCGTAGATAATGCTATTTTTTCCTAGGAATAATACCCCAAACAATTAAACCGCCGCCAAGAGCCATGAGTCCATATTCTAAAGCCACGTCAGGTGTCCAGATTCTATGATTCTACGATTTGACAGAATCTGTTTTGTAAAATGATTGTATTCTGTCAGTATAATTTTAAGTAAAATTATTACCTGCGTCTTGGTCTTTGACCAGGTTTGTTTTGTCCTGGAACTCTTTTTAGTTGAAATCTTTTTCTAAAATTTTCTTTGTTTCGCATTATGGAAATAACACTATGTCTTTCTCGAGCTTGGACTTTAGGTGTTTGTCCTCTAACTTTCCCTGCTTTTGTAAGCGAACCGTGAGTTGGCACGAACTAGTTTCTTGTCTGATTCAATTTATGTATTTGGATCTATTTACCAGTATTTTGCTTTAATAGTTTCAATTATCTTTTCGTGTTCTGGTCCTTTTCTTCTTGCATATCTTTCCATTGCACCCAGTGGCACTCCACCCAATGTACTTGCTAATGTAGTAAAGGCTTTTCTTCTAATGGTGCCTTTGTTTCCTGTTTTGCTCATAAATTTTTTTATGCCATACTTGAAGTTGTGTTGCCAAGTTTTGTACATGACACCAAGTTGTGCTGATGTCATTTCATTTCCTATATCAAAGAATTCTGATTTTTCCAGAAGACCAATTGGGACAAAAGTAAGTGGTGTGGTGGTAAACATTGCGTCTGGCTGCTCCCTTTCTAATTCATTGATTAGTCTGATGGTTTCCCAAGCATCTTCATCTGTTTCGTCGTTATCAAGACCCATGATAAGAGTAAAGGCAGGTATCCAGTAGTTTTCATTTAACGTCTTAACAGCCTCTTTTACAATCCAATGCCATTCTTCTGGCTTGTATGGAGAAAGTTTTCTGTCAGCATACTTGCCAATTAATCGCAAACTTCCTGTCTCAAGACCACATTGTATTCCAATCACGTTATCTGGACCAGCCCTGATTATTTTTGAAATATTTGGAACCAGTCTTTCATCTGCTATTGCACCTGCAAGAGTACCATGTGTTGGGTTTGTGTGTTCTATACCAGTTGACATGACAGCAGTGAAAAGTTCTTCAAGCGCTTCTCTGTTTGGTGCCATGTTCTTTGTCTTTCTTGGATCCAGACCATAAACGAAAATATCGTCACTGTGCAACCAAGCAGAAGTCTGTCCACCTTTTTTGAGGTTGACTTCGATTTCTCTTTTGACCTTCTCAGGTGGATAATATCGTAATGGTCTCAATGTAACGTCACAAAACTTGCAACCACGTCCACATCCACGCATTACCTCAACCATGCCATGCATGCTAGGTTCTACAATGTCTGGAATCTGATCAATATCGGGTTCATCCCAGTAGTGGATGAATCTTCCATGGTGTTTTTTCTCACCTTTTCCAAATTCTTTAATGTCTACTTTGAAATCATTTTTTGCAAACGGATTCATGTTATCAAATGCACCATCAATCAAATAATTGAAAAATTGCCCTGCATGCCCATCAATTTCTGGAGCAATACCTCCAAGTTCTCCTTCTAAAACTGCATACAAACCGTATTCTTCAATTTTTTTAGGATCATAATTATACTGCCAAGTTCCAGATGCGCCAGCAATTACTTTGGCGTTGCTGCCATTCTTTTTCTTTGCAGCATTAATTTTCATGTGCAAATCTCTGTTGTAGAATTCATCATAAGACATCTGTTTACGACCGTAAGTGAAGGTCATGGTAACAGGACCCATTCCAAGTGGATCCATTTCATAGGTTCCAACTACTTGTGTTTCTGGACCAATGAATTTTTCAATATGATCAGGATGTGCTACAACGACATCTTCACGTTTAAATCCATCACGCAAAAGTGCGGCCTCTACTTTTCTCAATCCATATGGCGCATAGTTTGCAATTCCATTTGTGTGACCTACAGGATTACAAATAAAATCAAACAAGACTTTTGGAGTTACTTGATCTTTTAACAAGTAATACCAGATACTTTTTTTTGATCTGTGTGGGTCTATTGCCGGCGCACAACCAAAGAAGGTAGCAAGAGATACCCCACGATATTGAGACATCAACGTACGATCAGCTGTTAATACAATTTTTGGGTGTCCCACTTTAATCCTCATTTGGGTTCTTTGGCTCAATCTTTTTAAGTTTTCGGGTTTTATTCAACATAATTAGTAATTTTCAAGAATTCCGGCTTTATTTCTGTGAGTATAACCAAATTCTTTGTTTGATAGAAGATAATCACCATCAAAAACAGTGCCGTCCTTACAGACAAGAACTTCACCTGCACAACAACTTCCACATATACCAATACCGCATTTCATCATTCTTTCAAGACTTGCCTGAACATGGAATTTTTTTGCATGAGCTAACTGTACAACTTTGTGCATCATTTTTTCTGGTCCACATGTGTACACTGCATCAAACTTTTTTTCAGAAAACAATTTTTCCATCTCGTCTGTTACAAGCCCTGACTTGCCGTACGTTCCATCTTCTGTCACAACAATAACTTGATGTTTGTTATGTTCAAGAAGTTGGTTCGCTAATTTTTCAAAAAACACTTCTTCTTTGGTTTTTGCGCCAATCAATACTGTAACTTCATCAGTTTTTTTCAAAAATATCAATAGTCGCATCAACGGAACAAGTCCAGTTCCTCCCCCCACAAGCAAAAGTTTGCCTTGTTTTATGGTAAAGGAATTACCATAAGGACCTCGCATACCAATGTAATCACCCACTTTGAGATTGTAAAGTGATGTTGAAGCAACACCGTGTTTTCTTACTGTAAACCCACCTTTTCCTTTTTCCAAGGTTATCATCACGCTCATTGGCAATTCATTTACACCCGGAATCCAGACCATTGCAAACTGTCCTGGTAATACATTAGCAAAGACTTCATCAGAGAAAACCAGTGTACGCACTGTTGGTGTTTCTTCGATTACTTTTTCTATTTTTACAACTAGTGGTTTGTTAGAATTTCTTTGCAATTCCTATCATCTCATTTATTTTTGAAAATCCTTTCTTTTCCATGTATTTTGATATTCCATCATTAATTTCTGAAAATACCCCAATCCATTTTTCACCTATCGCACTACCAATTTGTACTGCGGTTGCACCAGCAAGTATGAATTCAACTGCGTCTTCCCAGTCTGAGACACCGCCACAGCCAATTATTGGAATATCAAATTTGGATGAAATTTCATAGACGCATCTTACCGCAATTGGTTTTATGGCAGAACCAGAGAGTCCTCCAATTTTATGACTAAGAAGAGGGCGTGTCGTTTCTACGTCAATTCCCATTGCTCTAACAGTGTTTATTGCAGTTATCGCATCAATTCCTGATTCACATGCAGCACGTACTGTTTCAAGATAATCTGATGATCCTAGTCCCACTTTTGCAATTACTGGAACTTTGGAATGAGACTTTACTGATTTTACTATTTTTCTTACTAGATTAGGATCGTCACCAACTTCTAGCCCAACTTTTTCTACGTGTGGGCATGACAGATTAAGTTCGTATCCCAAAATTTTTACATTTTCAAATTGTTTTATCATAAAGGTAAAGTCTTCTTCTACAGATCCTACCAAACTGACAATAATTGGCACCGTAGTGTTTGATGCAATCATTTTTGCAAAATATGGAGCCCCTGGATTTGACAGACCTACCGCATTTAGATAACCATATTTTACTCCAATTATTGTAGGATTAGGATACCCGTCCCATGGTTCTTTGCTAAGTGATTTTGTAACTAGTGCACCTGCTCCATCCTTATATAATCGAGCAAAAACTTCAAGCGAGATTCCAAGGATGCCAGAAGCAAGCATGGTTGGCCTTTCCAACTCAATTGGCCCTACCTTAGTTGAGATGTCAGGTTTCACTTATGATTATAAAAAATTGTTCTCATATAACAGTTCATGTGTATTACACATCATGGAATGTTACCTTTTTTAGTGAGAGAGTGTGAATGTGTGAAGTATGCATTTTGTTATTTTAACAGAGATTGGTGTAGCAGTATTTGATAAAAATACATGTGTGAAATCTCTTCCTTTCTCAGATCCTGCCAAAGAGTATATTGAGATAAAAGAAGAAAGGACAAACGTATACCAACTGTCAGATTTTCTTTCGAAATTAACTTCGCCAGTTTTTGTAAACGATTCATCGCTTCTAAAACTTTTGAAAAAAAATTCAATTGAAGCAGAACTAATGGATAATGCAAAAATAGAAAACATTCAAGCTTCAAAACTGAGGGTTCTCGTTGATTCTGGTTTTGCAAAAGACGAAGATGATGCAAGAGCAAAATTACGAGATTTTGCAGTACAGCTTTCTTCATCAAAAGTAACAGAAACATCTGAGAGTCCAGATCTTCACATAATTCAAACTATTAACACACTGGACGAAATTGACAAGATTATAAATGGACTTAGTTCACGATTAAGAGAATGGTATGGCTTACATTTTCCAGAGCTTGATAATTTAATAGATAGCATAAATGGATATTCCAAAATAGTTTTAGCCGGTACAAGAGATGACATTACAGATAACGTGTACACTGAAGCTGGATTTCCTGATACCAAAGTAGAGATGCTGTCTTTATTACAGAAAAAAAGCAAAGGAGGCAAGATATCAGAAGAAAATCTTGCAATTGTTCAGTCAATTGCAAAGCAAATATTGGAACTTTTTGATTTAAGAAACACACTAGAAAAACATGTAGAAAATCAGATGGAAATCGTTGCACCAAACTTATCTGGCATACTTGGACATGCGGTAGGAGCTAGAATTTTGGCAAGGGCTGGAAGTCTCAAAAGACTTGGTTACATGCCTGCCAGTACTATTCAGGTTCTTGGTGCAGAGAAAGCGCTATTTCGTTCTCTCAGAACAGGATCTCAGCCGCCAAAACATGGTTTATTGTTCCAGCACGCATTGGTACATGCAGCTCCAAGATGGCAGCGAGGTAAGATAGCTAGAGCCATTTCTACAAAGGCAGCAATTGCAGCAAGGGTAGATATTTTTGGGGCAGGAAAAAACCAGACTCTCTTTGAGAAGCTAAATGTAAGAATTAAGGAAATAAGTGAAAAGTACAAAGAACCAACAGAAAGAGAACCCATGAGAATTCAACAGCGTGATACCTTCCGACATGGAAGAGACCAGCGAAGTTTTAGCAGAGATTCTAGAAGCGGCGATAAAAAACAAGACTGGAAGAAAGGAAAAAGAAGAAAGTTTGGAAAACGACGAAGGTAATATCTTTTGGATTAAAGTAGACGGCGAAAAAAAACCTGCAACATTAAATCTCGTTCCCGGAAATCAAGTCTACAAGGAAAAATTAGTCAAAGTAAAAGATGAAGAATTCAGAATATGGGATCCGTTCAGAAGCAAGCTTGCAGCAGCCATAATGAATGGTTTAGAGATTTTGCCAATAGTTAGAAAATCCAAAGTTCTCTATCTTGGAGTTTCTACGGGAACAACAGCAAGCCATGTTTCAGATATTGTGGGTCCAAGTGGTATAGTTTTTTGTGTAGAACATTCAAGTAGAGTTGCGCGTGATTTTTTAGACAGAGTAGCAGCGCATAGGTCAAACATAGTTCCAATATTGCAGGATGCAAGAAACCCAAAACAGTATTTTTCAGTCTATGGAATTGTAGATGTGGTTTATGTAGATATAGCACAGCCAGATCAAACCGAGATTGCAATACTAAATTGCAAAACTTTTCTCAAAAAGGGCGGATACCTCATGCTTGTCATAAAAACAAGAAGTATTGATGTAATAAAAGATCCTGCTCAGGTAATCAAATCTGAGATTAAGAAACTAAGTCCAGATTTTGAGGTAATTCAGGAAATTAACCTCTATCCTTATGACAAAGACCATGCAATCGTGCTTGCAAAGTATTAGAAACTCATTTTTGGCTTAAAAGAATCCTTACTGGCTTCCAACTAGCACGCACAAATTGCGGAGTTTTCTTGTGAGTAAAAATCCAATTTCTAACAAACTGCATCGTTTTAGAATCCGACGGATAACCGCTTCCAAGATCATGTTTTTTTCGTAGTTTTTCTATTTCTTTATCACGATTTACCTTTGCAACAATTGATGCTGCAGAGACTACAGCAAATTTACTATCTGCATGATGTCTTGAATAGATCCTCCCACTTTGTGCAAGTTTGGAAATCTTTTTGCCAAATCGAATTGGATTTACATCGCATGAATCAACATAGGATGAATCTGGTTTTAGTTTTGAGATAACTTTGGCCATGTATTGTGCTTCCAAGTTGTTTAATTGGTGTTTTCTTACACTTTGATCTATTAATCGTGGCGAAATTCTTGCAACATAATAGTCATCAACTATATCAATAATTTTTTTATATAGATTTTCTCGCCTAGCTGGACTTAGTTGCTTAGAATCACGTACTCCAATTTTAGACAAATATTTGATCTTTGAGCGTTGAATTGATATTCCTGCAATAACAAGAGGTCCAAGTACAGATCCTCTACCAGCATCATCTACGCCACAAACTATCATTTTGTGTTCTTGTCACATTAGATGTATTAAATCGTTTTAGGACATACTAATAATAGAACCAAATTGCAAATCGATCAAATGCAGGACATAGTGGAGATAACAGAAGGGAAAACAAACCTTCTTGTCCCAAAAGAGTCACTTGAGACAAATGCGCCTCCAATGCAACCAGCGTTTTTTAACCCAAGAGCAAAACTGAGCAGGGATTTCTCCATAGTTGCATATTCTACATTTTTACAAAACTTCAAAGGACCTAAAACTTTCCTGGATTGTCTTTCCGGCATAGGAGCCCGCAGCATACGTGTTGCAAACGAATTAAAAGCGATAGAGAAAGTTTTCATAAATGACGTAAATCCATCTGCTTTGGAACTTGCAAAAAACTCTGCGACATTAAATAATACAAACAAGTGCGAATTTTCAGAAAATGAAGCATGCCGATTCCTAAGCTTACATTCAAAGCGAGAAAAACGTGGAGCAATAGTTGATATCGATCCATTTGGTTCACCATCAAGATATCTTGATTGTGGAATACGTGCGACTTCGCATGGAGGTCTTCTTTCAGTTACTGCCACAGATCTTCCAGTATTACACGGGTTATACAATGATGCATGTCAAAGAAGATACTATGGAATTCCTGTAAGAACAGAATATGGAAATGAAATTGCGTTAAGGTTGATTCTTGGTTGCATTCATCTTGTGGCTGGAAGACTTGATGTTAAGATTGTACCATTATTTGTACAAAATAATATGCATTATTACAGAGTCTACGTTAAGATACTTGTTAAGACAGACTCTGAAGACAGCATGGGATACATTATACATTGTAAAATATGCGGCCACAGAAGAGTTCAGAAAGAAAAAAGCAATTCTTGTGAAATTTGTAATGCAAAAGCAGAATCAGCAGGACCGCTTTGGATAGGAGAGATGCATGATAAAACATTTGTAGACTCGATGTTATCAGAACAAACAAAGTTTACAGTAGACAAGTCTTGTGAGAAAACTTTGTTAAAATGTCAAAAGGAGGTAAGCATGCCTCCCTCATTTTTTATGCTTGATGAGATTGCAAGAAAGATGAGAGATGCCCCAAAATCACTTGAGAAAACAATTGAAAAACTTCAAAAATCTGGATTTAATGCATCTCCCACAAGCCTAAATCCATCGGGATTTAAGACTAGTGCCAGAATAGATGAAATTATACAGGTATTAAAAAATTAAGGATTATAGCCAAGGCAGATATAGTAAAGTTCACTGCTTGTTTTTCTGCTTGCTTTTGGCTTTCTTATCTGAACTTTTGTGAATTTCTTTTTTATATAATCTCGAAACTCGTTTGAATATTCTCCATCAAATACTTTGAACAATGCATTTCCTTTGTATGCTAGAACATGATCAACTATTTTTGATGCAGCATAGTTTAGTGCAATTTGTTTTGCATGATCAACTGCCCAGACACCGCTTACTTGTGGAGAAAGATCACAAATCACCGCATTTACTTTTCTTCCAAAATGTTCAAAAATCAATTCTACAATAGATTCATCTTCAATATCTCCTCTTATGATGTGTGTATTTGGAATTTCTTCAACGTATAAAGTATCAATACCCATAACTTTTCCTTTATTTCCTGCAAGTTCTAGTGCAACCTGTGTCCAGCCACCAGGCGAACATCCAAGATCCAATACATAAAATCCTGGTCCAATTATGCGATATGATTGATTAAGTTCTTTTAGTTTGTATGAAGCTCTACTTCTGTAACCTTCTTTGTGTGCGAGTTTTCTGTAAAAATCTCGTCTTGCATCAATTAATTTCATTTCTTTGTTTTCTTGTTGGCAAGTTCACTAATAACCCATTGTTCAATTAGTGGACAAGTTTTCGGACTAACCTCACCATCAATTGAACATTTATGTTCTACTGGGCAAATTAAACAGGGCGCAGCTTCAATTGTTTGTGTGCTTATAGGCATTTTTGAAATCCTTAGTTTGTATGTCCATCTACCATTTTCCAAAATCTTCTCACGTTTTACTATATTTCGTCTTTCAAGTTTGAGAGCTAGTCTTGAGCCGTCTCTGCTAGTCAGTTTTAATTTCTTCCACAAATCACTTTGAAGCATACCTTCATCACCGCGTTCTGCAACAATATTACAAACTCGGGTTGTGAGTTTTTCCATATCAAGGCCTTCGATCTGAAAGTTTTCAATTTCTGATTCGTCAAATTCTTCCTCCAATTCTTCTTCTGCCTTCTTTTTAGAAGCTGATTTCTTTACAATAGCTGGTTTTTTTTCTATAACTTTCTTCTTTGCAATAGCTGGTTTTTTTTCTATAACTTTCTTCTTTGCAATAGCATCTTTTGTTGCTTTTTTTATTGGTTTTTTATCTTTCTTTTCAGCCATAACGATCTCTTAACAATAATCTGAATACGCGCTCAAAGTAATATATAACATAGCATTGGGTTTATTGAACTCTGAATTTGGCCGTTGTAGTGATAGTCTTTTTGTAGTCATTGTCGTTCATTTCAACCACCATTTCATATTCTCCTGCTTTGTCAATTTTTTCAGAAAAAGTATCATCTAGAGGAAGCGCTAACTTGTTTGTAGAAAAACACTGTGAAAAAAAGCCATTTTGTGCTACTGCTTGTTTTGGTGATGTTTTGGTATCATAAATTGTAATATATAGATCACCGCAATCAAAATCAGAATTATTGACTGTGACTTTAATCTCTATAAGGGCAGAAACAGAATATTGGCTTAACAAGCCTTGAATTTTGAGATCTTCAATTACTGGTGGTGTTGGTGTGAAAATATTTTCAAATGGCCACATGTTAAGTTCTCTGTCTGGTTGTGTTAAAACTCCAAACAAAACAAACGCGCCAAAAGCCATCCCCATTACAACTGGAAAAAGAAAAACAAGCAAAGCTGTGTTTTGCACTGCCATTTTGTTATGTAACAATCTCATTCCTTTATATCTATTTAGTCAAAAAGTCATGTCATTCTTACAGATGATTTTGTCGAATAAGTTAAATCGAGGACGGCCAAATAGCCCGCTAGATGCGACTTAGAAAGTTTAGAGTTCGTGCTTTTAGATGCATTCATGATTCTGGTGAGATTAAGGTAGGAGACCTAGCTTCATTTATTGGTAGAAATGAAAGCGGAAAAACCACAATACTTGAAGCTCTTACTCTGCTTAACAAAGATACAAAAGTATCTGAACTTGATTTGTGTGACGAAATGTCAGAAGAATTAAAATCTGAAACGATAATAGTGGAGGGCGAGTTTGAACTTGGTGAAAAAGAAATAAAATTAATTCAAGAAAGATTCCCAAATTTAGACGATATTAAAAAAATTAGGCTATATCGTACACAAAAGAACCCTAAAGTACAGTATGATTTTGGCGATGTAAAGATAAGCGAAGACGCAAACAAGAGAATCAATTCGTGGGAAAACTTTGTAGAAAAGATTCAAGACTTTGTATCTTCGATTCCACATCCCCTGCGCATAAAACTAGATACAAAATTCCTAGAAGGAAACGCCCCAAGAACAAGAGATGTTTTTAACAACATGATGGCTGAATTTAACAATCAAATTTACTTGATAGCATCACATGAAAAACAGGTAATTTCTAACTGGGACAAGATACACCAAAATCTAGACCATACGTATGATAGTCTTCTCATAGGTACAAGTGAACGCTCAGCCCTTGAAAATTTTGTAGAAGAGAAGATACACCCTAGATTTGTCTATTTTTCAGACTATAAGAAAATTTTAGGAAACATTGACCTTGATGAATTTTTAAAAGAATCCAAGGGAATAAGGCCAAAAGGATTAGAGTATATTGAAGAGTTTGACAAGGCTGAAACTGTAAAGAATCTATTTTATTTGGCAGAGTTAGACACGGACAAACTTGAGGAAGTACACAAGAGTCCTTCAAGACTGATAAAACTTTTGCACACTGCAAGTAGAAAGTTAACTGACAGACTCAATCCAGCATGGAAAGGTGATCCAATTCATGTAGAATTGAGATATAATCCTTCAAACATCCTCAGTGTTGTAATTTCAGATGTTCATAAAGACGGCACTGTTACAAACACTGGTCTTTTGAATCGAAGAGCCGAGGGATTCAAATGGACCTTTTCATTTATAGTAAACTTTGCAGCTGAGACACAAAGATCTGAATTAAAAGAAGCAATATTACTTTTGGACGAACCTGCGCGAAACTTGCACCCTACACAACAACGCGGAATTTCAGATTTATTAATAGGTCTAGCTGGTTCTAATCAAATTCTGTATGCTACACATTCACCATTTATGATATTTGATTATACCCCAGGAAACCTGCTTGTTGTCGAGCTTGATAAAAGAAAACACCTCAGTCACATCTATTACGATTATTGGAATGCAGATGATTCTACACTAATCCCGATCTTATATGGTCTTTCTAGAGGCCTTGTTGAATCAATTCCAGATAGAGAAATTGGTGTTAATTCAAGGCCAGTAATTATTGTAGAAACAATGGTTGATTCAATATATCTAAATGCATTTGATAAATTCCTAAAAGATCCAAATCTTTCAATGAATCCACTTAATATCGTTCCTGCATATAACAAGAATTCCGTTCTACCACTTTCAATATTTTATAAAAATCATGGTTACAACACATTTGTGCTCCTAGAAAATACAGAATTGTCACGCCAAATTTCAACACAACTACAGGCAAATGGCTTCAAATCAGTACAGATAATATTTTTCGAATTTGGTGGGCAGCCAAAACAAGCAATAGAAGATTTCATAGTTGTTGAAGATTATCTGTATGCAGTAAACCAAACTTATGAGATCAAGCTAAGAAAAGAGGGATACCACAACCTGACTCCTGATGACATATCTGCAAAAGGCAAGAAGAGCATTTTAGATAATCTAAATGAGATCTGGAAAGAAAACCAACACTTGGGGTGGGAAAAATTTGAACCAGAAGAGATTTGCAGATACATGTCTCAAAAAATTGCATTAGGCGAGGCAGATTTCATATCAGATAAAACAAAAGATCAGTTCAGAACAATATTCAGATTGATTGCAGAAAGAATAAGACAGAATCAAAATATTGTCTCTGAGACAACACTTAACAGTTTAAAATAAATCCGAATTTCCACAACGTCCTAGAATTAGTACTTTACTCACAATTGATACTACTCAAAAATCAATAAAAATGAAAATTTGTATCATAGATACTTAAGATTTAATTTGGAGAACGGTTTTGTTTTGTTATTGAAAGATAGGCTCGTTAAAGGCGTGATTATTGCAATATTGCTTGTTTCGGCTTCGTTTTTTACGTTTAGCGCTCCACAAATTAGTGCTGCAGCTGAACTAGTAACAGTAACAGCTACAAATCATGATCAAGTGACGGTTGTAGAGTACAAAAATAATGAAGAGAATATTTTTGATATTACATCAGTAGTTTTGAAAGTTGATGATGGTGGAAGTTTCAAGTCATTTAAAACAGAGAGAGGCTGGATTGGCAAAAAAACCGGTGCAGATACAATAACGTTTACTTCTACAATACCAATCAAACCAGGGCAGAGTGTAAAATTTGGAGTAAAAACCGATAAATCAAACCCAGTTTTTAACTGGAAGGCATTCGACAAGGAAGGCGATGAAATAGGTTCTGGTGGAAGAATTACAACAACATCCCAAGATAAAATACCGGGTAAAACAGAAACACCGACAATTGGAGGTGGGATAACCGAACACTCTACTTTTAAGATCATTCCTGATACGCCACGTGTTGGTTCTACTTTGCGTATCATTGGAGAGAATTTTGCTCCAAAAGAAAAGCTTGATTTTTACATAAATGATTTAAAACTTGAATCTTTTGTAAGTGATGGGGAAGGAAACTTTATCGTAAGCACAAAGATTCCTGAGAATCTATTATCTGATAGAGCAGATTTCATAATCAAGGATCAAAGTGGTCACCAAAAATCAGTGAGTTTGAGAATACAAGAAGTCTCAAGTAGAATCACAGAAGGTATTGAGTTAACAGTAAATGCTGACTCTGTGTTTCACAGAGGTGAAGAAAAAATCATTTCAGGTACAGCTGAATCAGGCAGTACTTTGACTATTTCAATATCAGACTCAAACAGCCAAGTTCTAACAACATATACAGTCAAAGCTGATGGCTCCGGCAACTATTCTACACCACACAGAATTACCTCTGATAGAGAGTTTGGAGAATATACTATAACTATTTCAGATGGAAAAGACACCGTTGTTCGCAAATATGTTTTAGAAACAACACAAAAGATCAATTTGGCGCCGTTAAAAGAGAAATATGACCCAGGTGAAACTGTAATAATCAATGGTACTGCCATTGCAGATA
This sequence comes from uncultured Nitrosopumilaceae archaeon, assembly GCA_964434855.1. GTDB lineage: Archaea > Thermoproteota > Nitrososphaeria > Nitrososphaerales > Nitrosopumilaceae > UBA8516. Next base: position 13,233 of record CAYSWR010000002.1, read on the forward strand.
AAGAAATTGAATTAATATTACGTGATCCAGTTGGCATGGAGATCCATTCAGAGAATAGAATGGTAGGAGCTAATGGTACATTGATTTTTAATTATCAATTAGCTCCAGCAATGAGAGAGGGAACGTATGTGCTATTTGCAACACAAGAAGCAGAATTTGCCACAGTACTATTTGGAGTAGGTCAACTTCCATCACCGCCCTTGATAGCAACTATGGATTCATTAAACTACAAAACATCAGAAAAACCCAAGATCAACATAATAGGACCACCTTCAGCAACAGTTAGTTTAATTATAATTGATCCATCTGACAAACAGAAATTTGCAGATAGTTTTTCGCTAGGAGTTGACGGATATCATACGTACACCTTTAACCTTACTAGCTTTACATCTGGCATCTATACAGCAGTAATTAGTAGAGGAAACGTGCATGCTGAAAACAAATTCTCTGTTGGTTTACAGACCAGTACTGGGAAGATAACTCTTAGAACTCTACAAGAAACATATCATCCTGGTGATCCCATTTTATTGATAGGTGATTCTAATCCTAATGTCATCATCACCGTAAGTCTAACTGATCCTAATGGCATTAAGGTAAAAACTCAAGATGTGTTTACTGACAAAAAAGGAACCTATTCGTCATCCGTTTTTAGGATTCCAACTAATGCTCAATCTGGAGTTTGGAAGATTGAAGCAGGAAGTGGTATAAACCACGTAAGTAAGGATCTAACAGTAACACAAAATACTGAAGGAAGAATTACAATTCTTTTAGACAAAAGTAGTTACAAGATAGATGAATTAATACAAATCAAGGGCAGTGGAGTAAGTGCATCTCACACCATAGCGATAAAGATTTTGAAAGACCAGACTGAAATTACAGAACTTAGTATCGTTTCTACAAAAATTGGGACCTATGGCACTATTTGGAAGGTACCGACTGATCTAAGCCCTGGGACATATACAATAAAAGTTGTAGACACGTCAAAGAGTGCAGAAACCACCTTTACAGTCCAATGATCTGTTAGAAAATCTTTGTATCAAAACACTTATTATTTGAACATGAAAAAATTGGCTGATGACTGACATAAGCCAGTTGAACAAGCCCCAGAATAGACTTGAACCAGTAGAAGGTACAATTGAAAGCATCAGTGAACCAAGGACTGTAAACCTGAAAACAGGCGGACAGGCACAAGTTGCAGATGCAATCCTAAAGGATGACACTGGTCAGATTAAACTCACCTTATGGGATGCTCAGATCAAAATGGTAAAACCAGGCTCCAAAATAAGAGTAGAAAATGGATACATTACAAGCTTCAAAGGAGAAAATTCCCTTAATGTGGGAAAATATGGCAAGCTAAATGTAATCGAGTTTTAAACTTTAGATAATTTTTCTCTAATTAGCTAATATATCCAAGTTTTTTATCTTGAGATGGTAGCGGCAATTGTTCTGTGGACTGTCGTTGCCCCATTTGTTCTTCTACTGTTTTAATTAATTGGTCCGTATCTTGTGCTTTTTTGATAATAGTAGTCATATCTAATTTTAATCCCAATATTTTTGAAAGAATTTCAAGAATTGCTTTTGATGCTTTTGCATCAACAACATATCCTGATGTTTCACCAAGCAAACAAACTCCTGTTATTCCTCTAGTTTTTCCTGCACCAATCACCAATCCGTTCATGCCAGTAATGCTGCCCCCATTCATTGTAAAGATTCCTTGTTTTGAAAATTCTTTTATTATTTGTAGTGAGGTGCTAGTTCCGTAAACTTTAGGATTTTTTGAAAAAGTGCCAGTAATGAAAGCTGCAAGTGTGTAAATGTTTTTTACACCAAGTTTTTCGCAAATTCCTATAATTTCTTCTGCCATTGCATATTCACTTTCTGGAGTAACGGGTTGTGCATCTCCAGTAAGCAATACAATATCATAGGGTTTGTTTTTACAATAATACAATGTATTTTTCATCAAATCTATTGTACCATCATCTTGTATAGAGACTTGTGGTGGAAATGATGAAGAAAATATGTTTGCAAACTGTACTCCCTTGAGTTCTTCTATCAAATAATCAACTGCAATCTTTCCTACATAGCCACTTCCTGGCAATCCACAAATAAGATGCGGGTTTTTTAGTTTAGGCATTTCAGAAATTTCAACAATAATTTTCGATTGAGATGACATGAATTTCTAAGTAAATCTATTCCATATTAATGAAGCGTAGAATCCTATCTTCTAGATTTTGATTTTACTTTTCGCTTTGCTTTTCTTGTTTTTGCTTTATGTTTTACTTTTGATTTGTGTTTTTTTGCTTTTCTTGTTTTTGTCTTTGATCTTTTCGTTGTTTTAGATTTTTTTATTGTTTTTGTCTTTCGTTTTGCCTTTGATTTTCGTTTTATCTTTTTCTTAGTTTTTCTTTTTGCTTTTCTTTTTTTAGCTTGTAAAATTGCAAGTCTTTCAGTAATTTTAATAAGATTACGTTTTGCCTGTTCTTCTTGTTTCATTTTTGATTTAACCTGGGAACGTAATAGTTCTTCTGCTTTGGCACTTGATTTGAACTGTTCTAAAAGCATGGGTTTTGTTTGTGCTTGTGTTCTTATTTGCAAGTCAATTTTTGATTTTGATTTTGTCACATCTTCAATTTGTTTTTCAAGTCTTTCTTCTGCAGCATTTCTCTGTTTTATTTCAGAATGCAATTCTGCAATCTTTTGATCTATGGATTTCATTTTCTCAGAAATACGTGCCTTGTCCTCTGGAGAACTAGAAAACTCCATTTCTTGTGCGATTTGCTCCTTTTCTTCTTCATCGAGTTTGAGCCGGCCTTCTGCAGCTGCTTTTAATCTTTGAACACTATCTCTTTGAGCGGTGTACTGATTAAGAAGTTGTGAAATCTCTTCTTTTTTTGTAAGAGCTGTGTCTTTTTTCTTTTCAAGAGAAGAGAGCCCTGAAGAAGATTTGCGTTTTAACGATAGAGTGGAATGAAGCTTATTTTCACTTTGTCTCCTGCTTTTTGTTGCCTCCATTTTCTTATTTTTATATGACTTGACAAGTTTTGAGAGAGATGCCATAATGTCATAGAGAGATTTTGTACTCGATTAAGTTTTTGCTATGATCAGGAATTGACATAAAAGTTAATATTTTTCACATCTTTTCTGATTTTTAGCAAAATTTTCAAATGCGCTGTTCTTTCAAACTAGTAGATTTTATTTGGTAGTGTTAAAGAATTGACATGGATTTTCACCCATCCCAGTTGCCAATACTAAAAACGTTTGAGATTAATGATGAATCACAAGTGTCTGATGCTGCGTCAGAAATGGTCAAGTTGGGGTTTTCAAATCAAAAAAGTGCATTTAAAGTGTTGATGACAAATGAAAAAGATCTTGCTAAAAAAATTGGATTTTTAATAATGAATGAAATTAATTTTGGACTGCGTAAAACGAAACAGGAGCGAGATGTGATGTATTGGATATATCATCATGATAAATCTCGTTATGCCATGGTATTAATAAGTTCCAAAGTTTTTCATGAATTAGGTTTCTGATTTTTCAAATATTAGATGTAGTTTGAGTTTTTTTGATATTATACCAGCAACTAATATTCCAAGTATAACACCGCCTATTACATCTGTGGGATAGTGTTGCAATACGTAAACTCTGCTAATAGATACCAAAAGAGGATATACCCATAACAGATAGCATCCTCTTGGAAATCTTCTAGATAATGCAATTCCAATCACTAATGCAAACGTGGCTGTTCTTGTAGCATGACCTGATGGAAACGATGTTGTTCCAGCTCCAACAAATGAGAAGGTATCTTTTTCAAGCGGGATGGGAAATGGAACTCCTTTAAAATCTAGATTTGGTCTCTCTTGACCAACAGATTCTTTTATGTATGCAGAGACAATAGTCCCTGCCAAAACTGATAGAATTAGTATCAGTCCCAATCGCCTAGTGCGTTTTTTGATAAAAAGCCCCATACTGAAAATAATCATGTAAAACAGACTGCCAATCTCTGTGAAGATTTGCATTGTGAGATCCAGAGATGGTTTTCCACCAATTGATTGGGCATAGTTTATGACGGCATCATCCATCGGTTTTGTAATTTTTGTATAGACAAGAATTGTTATGATAATAAAAATTACCATAAGTAAAAAAAACTTCCTTGAACGTATGTCAAAAGCCCATTGTTGCATCTATTTACACCATAACCATTTTTTCATATCCGTCTATAATTGATCTCTAAATTTCTCTGTATTAAATGACATCTTATCAAAATTTATGTAATATAAAAGAATAAATAATAAATAATACCGATAGAAAATCCAGCTATTGACTTATCAGGTTATCTGCAGAGATTACGAACACTAGTATGAATTTAAAATTAGAACAGAGTCTGAAACAGAGACGGTTCAAAAAATGAAAAAGCATATGAAAGAAGCACATGGGACAGATATGCTAAAAGAGCAGATCATACAGATGAGTGAACTGTAAAGATCAAGATAAAAATTAGATCCATATAGCAGACTAAAAGATTTTAACCATACCAAAGGATAGGATCGCCGTGAGACTTCTTACACTTGACGATTTAGAGACTAAGGGAAAAACTGTTTTTCTTCGTGTGGATATGAATTGCCCCATAGATCCCAAGACAATGGAAATAATTGAAACAAGCAGAATACGTGAATCTACCGAATCATTGAAAGATCTTGAAGGTGCAAAAGTTGTCATAGCTTCACATCAGGGAAGAGTCGGAAACAAAGACTATACAGGAATGGAGAGACATGCAAAAGTGCTTGAAAAAATTCTTGATCGTCCGATAAAGTATGTTGAAGATGTAATTGGTTCTGATGCTCAAAGAGAAATAAAAAAAATGAAGGACGGAGAGATACTTTTGCTTGATAATCTAAGACTGTGTGCTGAAGAAAATTACGAGTTTACCCCTGCTGAAGCGTCCAAGACCATTATGGTAAGCAGGCTTTCCAAGCTTTTTGATCTATGTGTATTGGATTCTTTTCCAAGTTCACATAGATCACATCCTTCCATAGTAGGATTTTCACATGTTTTACCTGCCTGTGCAGGAAGATTAGTTGAACGGGAAGTACGTAAGCTTGATGAGATAATGACTGTTGCAAAAGCTCCGCATGTTATAGTACTTGGAGGCTCAAAAGTCATGGATAGGCTGGAGGCTATAAAGACATTAATTCAAAGTGGAAGAGCAGATCAAGTCTTACTTACTGGAATTATTGCAAATGTATTCATGCGAGCACAAGGCAGAATAAAATTTCCACTAGACATAAAAAGAGAAGAAGAGGTCATCTCAAAAGCTCATTTACTTATTGGTGAGTATCCTGATGTCTTTTCAACACCTGTTGACATAGCCATAGAAAGAAATGGAAAAAGGGTAGAGATGGATGTCAGAGAGATCGGTAAAGGTGACAAGATATTAGATCTTGGACCAAATACAGTCGAACATTATATGAAATCAATACGTGGTGCAGGAACAGTCTTTATCAGTGGTCCAGCAGGATTTTTTGAAAACGATAATTTCAAGTTTGGAACAGAGAGTCTTCTTCGTGGTGTTGCGGATTCTTTTGCTACAACTATTGTTAGTGGGGGTCATCTTACTGCAGCGCTAAAAAGATACGGCCTTACGGAAAAGATACATCATATAAGTACAGCAGGTGGAGCACTGGTATTGTATTTGACAGGAGTAAAGCTTCCAATGATCCAGTCTCTTGAAGAGGCTGCACAACGATACAGATCTAAATAGAATCCTTACAAGAGGGACAGATTCTTTCTTCTAGTTTACCAATATGAATTTCGTTATTACATGAATTACAATTTGTTTTTTCTACTTCGCCAAAGAGTTTGAGCCATTGTGTTGTAAAGTTCTGTGCTATAGGCCTGAGAAATCCATCTTGGTGCAATTTATCAAAAAACGGTTTCATATCATCTATTGTTAAAGATTTAGCCATATCCTGAGTTTTTAATATTTCAAAAATTTCGTCATTTGTGAATCGCAGACTAGTATCATTGAACTTATCAAAGACGATCTTTCTTATTTGTAAAAGAGTCTGGGTAGAAAGTACATTTGACAATTTAGAATAGACCAGATGCTTCTTCTTTTATTTTATCTGCAGATGCAGTATCATTTAGCTTTTCTGCGACGTATGAGTAAATACCGTATTTGAGTACCTTTAGTGAAAGAAGTGCGCATTTTATCCTAGCAGGACCAAGATCTGGCAGTCCGAGGTTTTCAAGGATGTCTTCTTTTGTTAGTTTTTTAACATATTCAAAATCTTTTCCCATGATTAATTCTGTAAGCATTGATGCACTTGCTTGACTTATTGCACATCCTTTGCCTGTGAATTTTACATCAGAGACTTTGTTATCTTTTAGATTAATGTGCATCTCCAGCTCATCACCACACAATGGATTACTGTCACGTTTTGATATGTCTGGATTGTCTATTTTACCATAGTTTCTAGGATTTCTATAATAATCCAGTATTATTTCTCGGTAAATGTCAGCACTACTCAAATTCTAAACAGCTCCCTTGCTCGATTAAGTGATCTGATAAAAACATCAACTTCCTCTTTTGTATTATAAATATAAAAGCTTGCGCGAGATGTTGCAGAAACATCTAATCTCTCCATCAAGACTTGAGCACAATGATGACCAGAACGTATTGCAACGCCATCTTCATCTATTATTGTTGCAAGATCATGTGGATGTATGTCACCTAGATTAAATGAAATAACTCCGCCTCTCTTTTTCATATCAGAGGTACCGTATAGTTTGATTCCTTTGATTGTAGACATTTTTTCCAAGGCATATTTTGTCAATTCAATTTCATGTTCTCTTACTTTATCCATATCTATATTTTCTAGATAATCTAGAGCTGCTGAAAATGCTATGACGTCTGCAATGTTAGGAGTTCCAGCTTCAAATTTGTACGGTAGATCATTCCAAGTTGTCTCATATTTATGAACTTCTCGTATCATGTCACCGCCACCATTGAATGGTTGCATGTTTTCTAGTATCTCTTTTCGTGCCCAAAGGAGTCCTACGCCTGTTGGCCCAAGCATCTTATGTGCTGAAAATGCAAAAAAGTCACAATCTAGCTTTTGCACATCAACTTTCATGTGTGGAACGGATTGAGCAGCATCAACTAGTACTTTGACTCCTTTTTTATGACATCGCTTGATTATTTCTTCTGCATTAGTAATAGTACCAAGAACATTTGACATATGGCTGAATGTAACAAGTTTTACTCGCCCTGTGTCAAGATAACCATCAAGTTGATCAAGTATTAATTCACCATTATCATCTACTCCAATGTATTCTAGTTTTGCTTCTTTTTCCTTTGTCAAGAGTTGCCATGGTACAATGTTACTGTGATGTTCATATTCGGTTGTTACAACAATGTCACCTTTTTGGACATTTTGTCGTCCCCAAGAATATGAAACTAAGTTTATTGCTTCGGTGGTTCCTCTTACAAAGACAAGCTCTTCACGACTTTTTACATTGATAAATTTTGCAACTTTATCCCTAGTAAGTTCGTATGCAGCTGTTGCTTCTTCTGCAAGCTGGTGTACTGCCCTATGAATATTAGAATTGTAATTAAGATAATAATTATGAATTGAGTCTATTACTTGAATTGGTTTTTGTGTTGTTGCTGCATTATCAAAATACACTAGAGGTTTGTTGTTGTGAACTTTGCGTTGTAGAATTGGAAAGTCTCTTCTAATATTTTCAATATTTATTGTGCTTGCTTGCAAGATTTAGTCTACCTCAATATAGATCTCATTTTGTTCTATTTTAACATTGTAGGTTCTAAGAGGTTTTTCTGCTGGAGGATTTGTTGGCATTCCAGTTTCAAGATTAAAAACAGAGAGATGGAGAGGACATGTAATACCTTCTTCAGTTAGAATCCCATTAGAAAGATCGGCTTCTGCATGTGTACATATTCTATCAGTTGCATAGATTTTTCCATTCAAATTTGCCAAAAGAATTTTCTTGTCATCGTAATCAAATCCAAACAACTCTCCTTTACCAAGTTTTTGAATACCACATGCCTTTACCCATTCTGACAAAATACTCACCTGTATTTGTAGTGACTTTCAAAGATGTCAGTTTCACGATATCTTGTTTCTTCCACTTCAAGTATTGCCTTTAGTTTTTCATCTGTTTTTATGGTAAGATCACGGCCAAGCCATTTGGAATCTATTAGATAATTTATCCAAGCTCTTATCTGGTAGGACATCTTTCTTGAGAGTGGTTCAAGGAATCCTTCCACAATGATCTTTTGAGCTTCTGATTTATCAAGACATCTAGAAGCAAGATAGAACATTTGTTCATCATCAAGTTGTGCAACTGATGCAGCGTGTGTTGCTTTTACATCATTGGTAAATATTTCAAGTCCAGGTATAGAATCGGATTTGGCCCCTTTGTCAAGCAAGATGGAGTGCCCCGCTAAATATGATTCTGCATGGTGAGCGTGTTCTTCAATTCGTATCATTCCCTTAAACAGAGATTTTGATGTGTCTTTTAGAACAGATTTTTCTATAACTCTGCCAATCGTAGATGGAGCCATATGTATTAGATTCGATGTAATATCAAATGATTGATTTTTGTTCCCAAAGACAACTTCAGTATCATTTGCAGTAGCACCGATTTCTTTTAGATAATTGTCAATTTTGTATCTTGAAAGCTGCGCTCCAAATAATCCTAGATACCAATTCATTCTAGCATCACGTGCGATGTTTCCTACTCTTGTGGAAAAGTTAATTGCGTTTTGAGCCATGGCCTGTAATGTAACAATGTCAAGTTCACCATTTTGTTGTGCGCTGACATCTAATAGTTCAAGATACGCCTGTTGTTTTGTGTTATTTGGTGCATAAAGTTCCTGAACTATAGTAGCTTTACTGTTTTCTTCACCTATTACGATATTGCGTGAAATAGTGGATGTACCGTCAACAGAAAGTGATGAGATTGCATGTATTGGTTTTTCTAAAATTAAATTTCGTGGGATGTAAATAAAGAAGCCCGAGTTGAAAAATGCGTTGTTTAACGCAATAAACTTGTCTTTTTTAGGATCTGTTAATTCAAGAGATTTTTTGATTTTATCACCATGTTCTTTGATTGCTTCTTGAATTGAGCATATGATTAGACCTTTTGATTTCAGATCAGATGGGAGATTTATTTTGTGAATGTTGGTACCGATCTGTATTACGCTTGCGTTATCTGAGATCTCAGACATTCTATCTTTTACGAGATCTGGAATTGTACTATCTGAACTTAATGAAAAGAAAATTTGATCGTGATCCATCTTGTTTGCATCAGAATACTTGTTGTAAAGTGGAGACACCTCTGCAGGAAGTTCTTTGTAAATTGCAAAAGAATTTTTCCTATAATCTTTAAGCCACGTTGGCTCATTGTTTGCAGCTGAAATTTCGTCTATATGGTTTGAATCAAGTTTGGATAAAATAAAAGAAGTCATGCCAGTCAGGGAAGGAGAGGCGCAGTCTAACCGACTGAGCCATCCATTTCAAGTTTTACTAATCTATTGAGTTCTACGGCATATTCCATAGGGAGTTCTTTGGTAAACGGTTCGATGAATCCATTTACAATTAGAGTTAATGCATCTTCTTCGGAAAATCCTCTACTCATAAGATAGAAGATCTGCTCGTCTCCTATCTTTCCTACAGTTGCCTCGTGAGTAACTGTAGCGTCTTCTTGGTTTATCTCCATGTATGGATAGGTATCTGTCTTTGAAATATCATCTAAAAGTAATGCATCACATCTTACAGAAGCCTTGACGTTTGTTGCACCTTTTGCAACATGCAATAGACCTCTGTATGTTGTTCTTCCATTGCCCCTACTTACAGATTTTGATGTAACTCTTGATGTAGTATTAGGTGCCAAATGTACCATCTTTGCACCAGTATCTTGGTGCTGGTTATTTCCTGCAAATGCAATAGACAATGTTTCTCCGTGTGCTCTTTCTCCCATCATGTAAATTCCTGGGTATTTCATTGTTAGTTTACTTCCTATATTTCCGTCAATCCATTCTACTCTTGCACCCTCATATGCATATGCTCGCTTTGTAACAAGATTGTAAACATCATTGCTCCAGTTTTGAATTGTGGTATATCTGAGCTTTGCATTCTTCATTGCTATAAGCTCGACTACAGCTGAGTGGAGTGATTCTGAAGAATAAACAGGTGCGGTACATCCTTCTATGTAGTGTACTTCTGAACCTTCATCTGCTATGATTAGTGTTCTTTCAAACTGTCCAATGTTTTCTGCATTGATTCTAAAGTATGCCTGTAATGGAAGATCCACTTTAACACCTGGTGGAACATAAATAAAAGATCCACCACTCCAGACTGCACTGTTAAGTGCCGCAAATTTGTTGTCTTCTGGAGGAATTATTTTACCAAAATATTTTCTAAAGATTTCTGGTTCCTCTTTTAGCGCACTGTCCGTGTCTAAAAATTTAACACCCTGTTTTGTCAGGTCATCTCTTAAGTGATGATAAACAACTTCTGATTCATATTGAGCACCTACACCTGCAAGGAATTTTTTCTCTGCTTCTGGAATTCCTAACTTGTCAAAAGTATTTTTGACATCGGCTGGTACATCATCCCAGTTTTTTTCTGTCTTTTCAGAAGCCTTTGCGTAATAATAGATATTATTAAAGTCGATTTTACCTAGATCTCCACCCCAATTTGGCATTGGTTTTTTCATAAAAACGTCGTATGCACGTAGTCTAAAGTCAAGCATCCATTGTGGCTCGTCTTTTAGTTTGCTAATTTCTTCAACTGTTCCACGAGAAAGACCTTTTTTGCTGAGATACACATACATCTCAGTAGAGTCCTTGAAATCATATTTACTATAATCCATATTGAGGTCTTCAGTAGTCATGTGCTTCATAACCCCGTTATATTATAAATAGATTCTACAACTGCTACGAGTTGTACAGCGGAGTAGGTCAAGCTAAATAGGTCAAGCTAATTAAAACAATTTTTTATTGTATCAAATGCACCCGAAACTGTGTGAACATTTGCAACAATTGGAGCTAGACCGAATTTTTTTAATTCATCTGCAGTAAATGAGCCTATTGCAACTACTTTTATTTTTTGTAAATTTTCTAACAATATTTTTTTATCAGAATCCATTAACATTATTTCAAAAAAGGCATTTACTGATGATGCGCTTGTAAATACTATACCATCGATCTTATTGTTTGAAAAAAGTACACGGAATTCATTCCATTGCGATGTGTCCCTGAAAGAACAAACATCATAAAGATGAATCTCTTTTACTTGTAGTCCAATTTTTTCTAAAAGTTGTGCAAGAAATGGAGTGGATGCACCACTTCTTGGGATTATTACTTTTTTTCCTTCTGCACTCAGCCTTGTAAAAACTTCACCAACACCTACTGATGAATATCTTTTTTGTGGCATGTGAGTTACTCTAATTCCTTCTTTTTCAAGGGCTGCTTTTGTTTTTGGGCCAACTGCTATCACAGTAGTATTTGCAACTGCAAGTTGAAGTTTTTCAAACTTGGAAACTTTTCTTGCCGTATCAAATAAGAGTTTGACTGCTTTTGAGCTCATAAATACAGAAAAATCAGGGTTATCGTTTTTTATAGAGTTCAGAAACTCTTCTACTATCTTTTCTCCCTTGCTTACAAGCTCTATTGTGGGAAGCGGTATCGGTTTTGCGTTTGCCGTTGTTATCAAGTGTATGAACTCTTCGGAATCTTCCTTAGATCGAGTTATTGCAACAGTCTTTCCAGTTATCATTTTCTCCAACCCACTATTTCTGATAAATCCACTACCTTGCCTACTACAATTATCGATGGTGGTTTAATCCTTGCCTGATGCACTTTTTTTGATATATTGGAAATATTTCCCTTTACCATTCGATGTTTTGAGGTAGTACCGTTTTGTATTACGGCAACAGGAGTCTTTTTGTCCAAGCCTCCTAAGACAAGATCCTTACAAATTTTTTCTAATCTTGAGAGACCCATCATGATCACTATTGTATCTACAGAGGTAGCAAGCTTTTTCCATTTTACAGATGTTTTTGTTTTTTTAGCGTCTTCATGACCTGTTACAAACGCAACCGAAGATGCGTAATCCCTATGGGTAAGCGGTATTCCAGAATATTCTGCAGAACCAATCCCAGACGTTATACCTGGAATCAGTTCAAATTTTATTTTATTTGCTCGAAGAAATTCTGCTTCTTCTCCTCCTCTTCCAAAGATGAATGGATCACCGCCTTTGAGTCTAATAACATTTTTTTTCTTTTTTGCAAACTTTACCATAAGTTCATTTGTAGTGTTTTGATGTTTGTAATCATCTCCGACGCTTCTGCCTACATAAATTTTTTCAGCTCTCTTAGGAATCATAGCCAAGGTTTCTTTGCTTATCAATCTATCATAAAGCACAACATCTGCTTTTTTGATCGTCTCTATAGCTTTTAACGTGATAAGTTTAGGATCACCAGGTCCTGCTCCAACTATGTAAACTTTTCCTGTCATTTTTTATTCCATTCCTCTACTTTTTCTCTCCAGTTTTTTGCAAGCTCTGCTACTCCTTTTTCTGCAAGCTCTGATGCAGCTTGTTTTCCAAGTTCAACTGCTTGCAAAAAGTCTCCGGTGCTTTCCACATTAATGGATTTGCTGCCATCAACGGAATATACGATAACATTGAGAGTCAGTTTGTTACCTTTTTTCTCAGCTAATGCGCCAACTGGGAATCTACAACCCGAATCTACAAAAACGGAAAGCGATCTTTCAGCTTCTACTGCATACCTAGAATCCAGATCTTCTATTTTTTTTAATATTTCAATTAAAGAATGATTGTCTTTTCTTGAGACTATTGCGATTGCGCCTTGTCCAGGAGAGGGTGGAAAATCCTTTGTAGAGAGTTTTTCAAACTTTACATCAAGCCCAAGCCTTGAAATTCCTGCTTGTGCGAGAACAACAGCGTCAAACTCTCCTTGTTCTATTTTTCTTATTCTTGTTTCTATATTTCCTCTGATTGGTTTTACGATAAGATCTGGTCTTATTCTCCATATCTGTACTGCCCTGCGCAGACTACTTGTTCCAACCTTTGCTCCTTTTTTTATTGTTAGAAGTGTGCTACAATCTTTTGAGATAAAGACGTCATTTGCATCTTCTCTTTTAGGGATGCATGCCAAAACAAGATCGTTAGGTAGCTCGGATGGTACATCTTTTAAACTGTGAACAGCAAAGTCAACTTTTTTTTCAGCAACTGCACGGTCAATTTCTTTTTCAAATATCCCCTTTTGATTTATTGTAAAAAGTGGTCGTGCATCTGTATCGCCTTTAGTTTTTATTGTAACAATTTCAAATTCAGTTTTTGGTGATCTTTTTTTAAGCTCTGAAATAACCCAATTTGTCTGCGCAAGTGAGAGTAGACTTCCTCGAGTGCCTATTTTATACTTCAATTCTTCACCGCTTTGAGAGATCTATCATATGCTTCTATTGTTTTATGCAAGTCATCAAGTGTGTTGGCATCAGACAAGAATACAGTTTCAAATTGAGATGGTGCGATAAAGATGCCATTTTGTAATAATGATTTGAATAACTTTTTGAATTTTTTTGCATCAGCTTTTTTTGCTGATACATAGTCTGTAACGGGGACACTTGTAAAAAAGATCTGAAACATGGAACTGATGGAATTAACCTGATGAGGAATGTTCATATCATTTGCTAAATCCTGTATAGCTCTTGCTAGTATAGTACAAAGTATGTCAAGTTTTGGATAGAGTTTGTTTTTGTATTTGTTTATGGTTTTGATAGACGCTATCGCTGCTGCTACTGAGACTGGATTGCCTGCATATGTGCTTGCTTGATACACTTTTCCTTCTGGTGTAAGTTGATTCATGATATCTTTTCTTCCACCTACTGCAGCAATTACAAACCCGTTTCCAAGTGCTTTCCCAAGTGTCACGATATCAGGTTTTACAGAAAAATATTGTTGTGCTCCTCCAGGCGACATTCTAAATCCTGTCACAACTTCATCGAAAATTAGCGGCACGTTATGATCCTTTGTTATTTTTCTAATGTCTGAAAGAAAGTTTTTTTGCGGTAAAACAAGACCCATGTTTGCTAAGACGGGTTCTACAATTACACCCGCAATATCTTTTTGTTTTTCAAGAATAGAATCTAGCTCTTGCGAGTTGTTATATTGTACCACGAGTGTGTTTTTAGAAACTTCTTCTAATCCTCCTTCTGAAACAGAAATTCCATTATGTGCTGCTCCTGAACCTGCTTTTACAAGCACGTAATCATAGGCTCCATGGTAGCAGCCTTCAAATTTTACGATCTTTTTCTTTCTTGTGAAACCACGTGCAAGTCTTATTGCAGTCATTGTTGCTTCACCTCCCGTATTTACTAGTCTGATCTTTTCCATAGAGGGATAATTTTCTCTAATCAATTCAGATAATTCTACTTCAAGATCTGTTGGCGCACAATACAAGGTGCCTTTATTTAATTGTGATAAAACAGCTGCAAGAATCTCTTTTCTTCTGTGGCCCAAAAGCAACGCACCATAACCATTACAAAAATCAAGATAATGTTTACCGTCGACGTCCCAGATTGTATTTCCCTTTGCCCTTTTTACAAAAAATGGATACGGATCATAAAATCTAACAGGGCTGTTTATTCCAGATGGAATAACCTTTTTTGCACGCAAAAAGAGATTTTTGGAATTTAACATTGCATAAACGTAGATCAGATATTATTATAATCTATGCTAGAAATTCCTCTTTGTATTAGAATATATTTTTGATTAGATCAGAAGGTTAGAGTTTTCCTGCTTCACATTTGGTTATTACATCATCGTTGGTATTTTCCCCAACGTTACAAGAGTCATGATCATCTCCACCATCGATAATATCAAATCCAGAGTTGCCGTTTATCTTGTCTTCTCCAGATCCACCTCGGATAATGTCGTTACCATTATCTGCGGTGATCTTGTCTTCGCCATCATTTCCAAAGACAATGTCATCTCCTTCTCCTGCAATAATACAGTCATCGCCTTCTTCTCCTGTAATAATATCGTTACCTTCTAGACCAAATATCAAATCAGCTAAGTTTGTACCTGTCAAGACATCATCATCCTGTCCACCAATTATCAAATTATATGATGACGCTGGTTTGCCGCATGCTTGAACAGTTATAGTCTGTGTTAGATTATCTGAATTGCCAAATTGATCTGTTACCTTCCATGTGACTATAGTTTCACCAAGTGGGAATGTGGATGGTGCGTTGTTTGTTATTATAGGATTAGAATCGATGATGTCTGTTGCTGTTGCCTTTCCAATTGATACTATTGTTTCAAGCGACGTTGCATCTATTGTAACATCATCTGGTACTGTTAGTTTTGGTCCTGTGGTATCAATCACAGCTATCTTTTGTGTTGCAGTTGCAGAATTTCCTGAAGGATCAGTTGCAGTCCATGTTACTATTGTTTCACCAAATGGAAAAGTATCTGGCCCATCATTGGTAATGGAAGCTATTCCCATAATGTCCTTTGCTGTTGCAGTACCAATAGATATTACATTGCTTGTCAAAGATGTCGCTTCTGCAGTGACATCTGCTGGTGAAGTTATTTTTGGAGAGGTTGTGTCAATAACTGTTATAGTCTGAGTATCGCTTGCAGAGTTTCCAGTTGTATCTGTTGCAGTCCATGTTACTATTGTCTTGCCAAATGCAAATGCTGCCGGTGCATCATTTGAGACAGTAACTATACCTGCAGCATCAGAGACGGTAGCATTGCCAAGTGTTACAAAGTTTTGTAGCGGATCTGTTGCTTCAATAGAAATATCTTCTGGTGACAAAATCGACGGTTTGGTGGTATCTACAACTGTTACTGTTTGTAATACATTAGCTACATTTCCAGCTGCATCAGTTGCAGTCCAAGTTACCATAGTTTTACCTACTGCAAAGGCTGCCGATGCATCGTTTGTTATTGTTGTTACGCCAACATTATCGTCTGCTGAAGCATCGCCAAGAGATACCATGTTATTATCTGGAGATGATGCTTCTATTGTCACATCGTCTGGTATCACTATTGTGGGTGCAGTAGTATCTACAATGGTAACTTTTTGCGTGCCAGTCATAGAATTGCCTGACTGATCTGTCGCAGTCCATGTGACTATAGTTTCTCCAAGTGGAAAGGCAGATGGTGCGTTGTTTGTTATAGATGAAACATGTAACAAGTCATTCGCAGTTGCTTGCCCAATCCCAACAGGATTGTTTGTCGCAAACACTGCTTCAAATACTACATCAGCAGGCACGGTCAATACTGGAGATGTAGTATCAGCTACAGTAATTTTTTGAATGGCAGAATAAGAAAGTCCTGAAACATCGGTTGCGGTCCATGTTATAGTTGTCAATCCAAGTGGGAATGAATCAGGTGCATCATTAGTAATTGATTGAATGCCAACCAGATCTGATGCTTTGGCTTCGCCAATGTTTACAATGTTTGCTAACTCACTCGTAGCTTCAACTGTAATGGCATCCGGAGCTTTTAGAATTGGAGGTGTAGTATCTTTTATTATCACCTTTTGTGTTGCAGTTGCAATGTGATCTGTTGTATCTGTCGTAGCCCATGTCACTATTGTTTCTCCTACTGGGAATACGGCAGGTACATCATTTGTAATTGATTGAATGCCAACAAAGTCTGCAGCTGTTGCTTGACCTAGGGTTACTGTATTTTCTGTTGCAGAAGTTGCTTCTGCTTCAATATCATCTGGAGCAACTATTGTAGGAGTCGTAGTATCCACTACTGTAATCTTTTGTGTTGCTATTGCAGAATTTCCAGCTGCATCAGTTGCAGTCCATGTGACTATAGTTTCTCCAAGTGGAAAGGCAGATGGTGCGTTGTTTGTTATTATGGGATTTGAATCAATGATGTCTGTCGCACTAGCTATACCTATTGAAATAGTATTTTCTGTGGGAGATAAAGCCTCAAAAACGATATCAGCTGGTACAGTTATATTCGGTGTAGTTGTATCAACTACTATTACTTTTTGAGTTGCACTAGCAGAATTACCATGATTGTCTACTGCTATCCATGTGACTAAAGTTTCTCCAAGTGGAAAGGCAGATGGTGCGTTGTTTGTTATAGATGAAATTCCTATGATATCGCTTGCATTAGCTTCTCCAATGAAAATAGTATTGCCAGATGAGCTTGTGGCTTCTACCGTAATATCAGATGGGGCTGTAATGATTGGATTTGTTGTATCTCTTATCGTAATGGTTTGAGTAGCATTGACAATATTTCCTGAAGTATCTTTTGCAGTCCATGTTACTGTAGTAAGACCAATTGGGAATGCGTCTGGTGCGTTGTTTGTAACAGAGTCTACACCTATAATATCAGAGGTAGTGGCATCTCCTAATTGCACTATATTTAATGTGGGATCTGTTGCTTCAGTAACAATATCTTTTGGTACTTTAAGTTGTGGAGTGGTGGTATCTACTATTGTTATTGTTTGATTTGCAGAAACTGAATTTCCAGAAGCGTCCACTGCTATCCATGTTACAACAGTTTTACCAAAAACAAAGTCAGATGGTGCGTTGTTTGTTATAGATGAAATTCCAATAACATCTTGTGCTGTTGCATCTCCTATAGAAACCACATTATGGTCTGGACTTGAAGCTTCTGCAGTAACATCTGCTGGAAGAATAAGGATTGGAGATGTAGTATCAACTACAGTAATCTTTTGTGTTGCTACTGACCAGTAACCATCTATATCAGTAGCATTCCATGTGACTATAGTTTCTCCAAGTGGAAAGGCAGATGGTGCGTTGTTTGTTATTGTAACATATTGAATATCAGATGCTATTGCTTGACCTAATGATACAGGGTTCTCAGTTGGTGAAACTGCTTCAAATACTACATCAGATGGTGCGGTTACAGTTGGTGCAGTCGTATCAACTACTTTGATTGTTTGTGTATCCGTTGCAACATTTCCGGATGCATCAGTTGCAGTCCATGTAATTATTGTTGTACCAAGTGGAAATACTGAAGGCCCATCATTTGTGACTGATTTAATTTCCCCGTTATCAGTTACGGTTGCATCTCCTAAGACTACATTGTTATCGGTAACACTTATGGCTTCAACTACAATATTAGATGGTGCAGTGATCTTTGGTTTAGTTGTGTCCTGAACCGTAATGATTTGTTTTGAGCTTGCACTATTCCCAGCGTTATCTGTAGCTGTCCAAGTTACTATGGTATCACCAATCTTAAAGAATGATGGTGCATCATTTGTGACTGCAACAACACCAACTGAATCAGCTGTGGCGGGATTACCAAGTTCTACCGAATTATTATCAGGATTTGTTGCCTCGACAATTACAGAAGGTGGTGCGGCAATAACCGGCGATGTTGTATCAACTACAGTAACAGTCTGAGTTGCTTTGGCAACATTTCCAGATGCATCAGTTGCAGTCCATGTAACTAATGTTGTGCCTAGTGGAAATTTTTCTGGAGCATTGTTTACAAGGGAAGCAATTCCACTAGCATCAGTAGCTGTTGCTTGACCTATAG
Source organism: uncultured Nitrosopumilaceae archaeon (assembly GCA_964434855.1). Lineage (GTDB taxonomy): Archaea > Thermoproteota > Nitrososphaeria > Nitrososphaerales > Nitrosopumilaceae > UBA8516. The sequence goes on from CAYSWR010000002.1 coordinate 31,820, forward strand.
AAACGGTGCTTAAGATTCCGTTTGCTTCTACCTTAATATCAGAAGGTGCGGTGATTACGGGGTTTGTCTTATCGTTGGGTAAAGGCGATAGCGGTACAAGTGAAGTTTCAGTTATTGATTGTGATGTTTTGGCAAATTTCTGAATTCTATGATTACTGCTATCTACAACAAAGACGTTTCCCGTGGAATCAACAACTGCGTCTTTTGGATTATTAAAATTACCATTTGTCTTTCCCTGACTTCCCCATGAAGTAAGCGAATTTCCATCTTTGTCAATTTTAACAACTCGGTTGTTACCAGTATCTGCAACATAGATATTACCAGAAGAATCAACGTCCAATCCTTGAGGATATCTTAAACTGTTACCAGAAGATACATCAAAACTTTTAAGAAAAACTCCATCTAATGTGAATTTTTGAATTCTGTTATTGCCAGAATCTGATACATAGACACTTCCTTGTGAATCTGCAACTACACCACGTGGATTAAGAAATTGCCCATTTCCAAGCCCGCTACTCCCCCAAGATAGTAAAAATTTTCCATCTGATGAAAATTTCTGAATTCTACTATTTCCAGTATCTGCCACATAGACATCACCATTAGAATCAACTGCGATGTTTTGAGGTAACAAAAATTGATCAGGTTCAGTTCCTTTGCTTCCCCATTGGGTAATGTATTTTCCAGATGTATCAAACTTTTGAACACGATTTAATTCGTTGTCAACAACATAAACAAAGTCTTTTCCAATTGCAATTCCTGCGGGAACTTGGAACTGTCCGTTTCCAGATCCCTTTATTCCCCAAGTATGCAAAAAGTTTCCATCACCATCAAACTTTTGGATTCTTCTGTTTCCATAATCAGTAACATAGACATTTCCTGTAGAATCTAATGCCAAGTCCTGAGGGAAGGAGAAAAGACCAGTGGTCTGAAGTCCTTCAGAACCCCATTGTCTTATGTAAGAAGGTGCCGTTTCAGCACTGACATATGGAATAATCGCACTATACACTAGACTAGCTATAATCCCAAATACTACTAGGGGAAGCCTCTTCAACTGTCATTGATTCAAAAATATCAAAAAGATCTCAAGAGTTAGGAATTGTTTGGGTTTTTGTCAATTTTTGGTTGGTTTAGAAGGGTTTGTTGACCTCTCTTGTGAACACATAGCTTGCCAAAGCCACCATTATAATAACAAACCCAGAAATTACTGCAAGATCTAGAACCACAGAAACCGTCTGGATGGTTCCAGTCATCAACCCTCTAATCAATAACACTGAATAGGTAACTGGATTTAGCTTTGCAACAACTGCTAACCAATCTGGAACAAGCTCAAGTGGAAAAAGTGCTGGACTTAGCATAAAAAGTGGCATACCAAGAAAATTGACTATTCCCCAAAATGTCTCCTGTGATTTTGCAGTAGCTGCTACTACAACAGAAATCCCAGAAAATCCAAGTGAAAACAAGATCACAATCAACATTATGGGAACAAACATCAAAGGATTCACAAAATTTACACCTATTGCAAGTGCAATTCCCAAGATTAAACTTGCTTGTAATGCAGAAATCAAAGAAATGGCCAACATCTTACCAAGTGCAATCGATGATCTAGAAATTGGTGATGTCAATGCCTTGTTCATAAAACCATATCTTCTATCCCAAAGTGTGTTTACTCCACCAAATATGCTTGTAAAAATTGCAGTAAGAATTATGACGCCTGGTGTCATAAATTCGATGTATGACAGATCATAACCAACAGATTTTATCAATGGTTGTGTTCCTGCAAAAGTATTTCCAATAACTATGATCCAAATTGCTGGTTGGATTAATCTTATCAAAACACCGCTACGCGATTTTCTGTATCTTTTCATTTCACGCCAGAAAATCGTATACGTGTCTGATATGATCATGCTCTGAGTCTCCTCATCTTTTCGCGTTCTTTTTTATTGTTGTAGCCTCCATTTTCGTCACGAAGTTCTTTTCCAGTATATGAAAGGAAGACATCATCAAGGGTTGGTTTTGTAAGCGAGATTAATTCTATTTTTATTCCAACCTTGGAGGAGAGCTCGAATATTTTTGGCATTACTTGATTTCCATTCGTTGAAAATACAGTTACTTCTTCTCCATTTGTCTTTATGTCCTTTACAAGTTGAATTTTTTGAATTTCGGAAATCAGACTTTCTAATTTTGCATCGGAATCAATCTCAAAGACGATAACATCATTACCAAGCGCATTTTTGAGCGAAACCGGAGAATTAGTAACTTTGATCTTTCCATGATCTATTATTGAGATATTATCGCAAAGTCTGTCAGCTTCTTCCATATAATGCGTTGTAAGAAATATAGACATGTCGTATTCTTTGTGTATCTTTTTGACATACTCCCAAATTTTGTATCTTGTTTGTATATCAAGTCCTAGTGTTGGTTCATCCAAAAACAGCACTTTCGGTCTGTGCAACAACCCCCCCGCAATGTCAAGTCTTTTTCTCATCCCACCAGAGTAGACATTTACAGAATCATCCTGTCGATCTGAAAGTTCGACTAGATTGAGGATCTCATCTATTCTGCTTTTTACGAGATCTTTTTGAATGTGATTTAGTCTAGCTTGTAATTCAAGGTTTTCTCTTCCAGTAAGATATTCATCAACTGTAGAATCTTGTTGTACGTATCCTATCATTTCTCTGACTTTTTTTGCTTGTAATACAACATCATAACCTGCAACATGCGCTGTGCCCAATGTTGGCTTTAGCAATGTTGTCAAAATCATAATAGTAGTACTTTTTCCAGCTCCGTTTGGACCCAAGAAACCAAAGATCTCTCCATCATCTACTTTAATGGAAACACCATCTACTGCTTTTAGTCCATTTTCGTAAATTTTAGAAAGGGATTTTGTTTCTATAGCGTACAATACGAAAAGGAGATTTTTTGTATTATAAATTGTTAACAGAATAAAAAATAGAAGAGTTTACTCTTTGTACTCATCTTTTGTAAGTCGTAAAATTACTTTTTCGCCTATTCCCCAAATCTCGCTTTTAGGAAACACTCGTTTACCAAAGAGTCCTTCGGTGACTTCAATTGATAGTAGCTCGTTTGTGTCAGGTTCATGGTGCAACTTCTTTACCTTGCCTATCTTTTTTCCATCAATATCCACAACAGGAATGTCGCATCTTATTGGCGGAGTAGAGAGCAAAACTGACTCATTTGTGAACCTGTCAATATAATCTCTTGACAGATCATAGTCTTTGTGAAATCCTGCACTAACAGTTATCCCAGTCACTTCAAGAGTGTTCTGGTTTATGTGTATGTGTTTTATCTTGCCGTATTGGATTCCTTCTCTGTCTATGACTGTTTTTCCAGAAAACCCGTCAGCTGTTATCAAATTTCTGACTTCTTTCAATCTTGTTGCCATACACCAGAGTTTGGTTTTTGGTTTATCGTATAATGTATCAGAGTTTTCAATCCAAGGGGTTAAATTATTTAGAACAAGACAAGAGCTGTGAATCCGCAAGAGGGCCAAGTTTTCAAAGCTATATTTATTACAAGAGGCAGAAATACTGGCAAACCACATGCGATTGAGTTGAGGGCAGTGTATTATAATAAGATGATATATTTTTCACGTAGAAATCCAAACAGTGATTGGTTAAAAAATGCAATTGCTAGTCCAGATGTAACATTAGAGTATAATAATGAAAGCCATACTGGAAAAGCATCACTCGTTCTTGATGAAGAACTTGCAAAAAAAATATCACATCTAAAATATTCTGATAAAAGATCAGAGGAGTCAAGGATTGTTCTACAAGTTAAGTTATATGAATAATTGTTGTCATACCACGTCTTTCAACTTCCTGACCATCCATTATTTCTGAAACTATCAGGGTAAACGATATCAAGTCACGTTGTTGGCATCCTAGGGCATTCATCTTAAGGGTAATATCAAGAAAATCAAACTCAGTATCAGATATGTTTGATTCATCAGTTGTAACATCTTTTCCTGTGGTGCTAATCAAAAAACGCTTGTCTTTTTGGTGCCAACCAAGTTTGACTTTGCGCCCTTCACGTCCCACCGATTTTACATTTATATCAATCATTTCAGGTTTTGCTACAGTATAACCAGAAGTATTGTTTACAAAGACACCAATCTGAAATGGATATCCAGCGGTGCTTTCTGCCATTTTTTGGATACCATCATTCATTACTACATCAACACCTTTTATCGTGGTAGCAACTTTGGCAATCCACTCATTTGTTCTTCCTACAGTTGCAAAAATTCTGTCGCGTCGTCTTTTGTCTTCTTCTGAAGGAAGTTTGTAATAATCTACCCAAGCAAGATAGTCGTTGCTAATGTCTTTTATGAACTGCATACATGTAACTTTGTAGTCATCAACGTTATCTGTTCTTTCTGAACCTTCGTCATATGGAACACCGTCTTTGTCAAGTGGAAGCATATCGCTAAATGTAGTTTCTGTGTAAAAAAGATAACCTAATAGATATATTCTAAAAATTCAAATTTGATATCATGAGCTTTGGCGTAATTATAGAAGAGTTACAAAAAGAATTAAAATCAAACATGGCGCAAATCAGATTTTTATTGATGAAATCACCAGCAATTGCTTTTACAACAATGAATGAGATTGCTACAAAGGTAGGAAAAAAATACAAAATGTCATTACTTCTAAACTTCCCACAAAGTGGAAAGATAGAAGATTACGAATCCTATGGAACGCAGGACATCAGCATGATAATCGATATGACACGAAAAGTGTTTCCAATTAAAAGAGAAATGATAAAATCAAAGGCAAAAGAGATTTTTGGAGATATAAAAGTCGAAGATGCATACATGTATGAAGGAAAAGAAGGTGTGAAGGTTTTTTTGGAATCAGGTAGGATTGACATACTTCCTCATTCTTTGCACGTATGGTGTAAATTTGATAGTAAAGTAACAGAGTTTTGTGACTGGCTTTTGATTAACTGTTATCAGCTAAATCCAGGTGTGAGTGGCGCAAGAAGTGAAGTTAACTCATAAGAATATTGCAAATTGCCATCTATATCATATACCTCGGCTTTTACTGGAAGAGGGAGATTGTCAACAATCCAGAATTTATTTTCTTTATCTCCTATCTTGTAAGATACTGTAAAAGCATCTACAGAACCAAATGCAAATGAGGTCTTCCCATGATCTGTCACAGTAAGATCCTGTGTTGACGCTCCAATGAAAACAGTATCCCAAACTGCTTTTTTGACAAGATACTTTTCTTCAAGTGCAATGTCCCTAATAGCAAAGATGGTTTTATCAAGAACTTGAAAATACGGTGTAGCATCTTCTGATATTTCACCAAAGGTGTAAGCACTACTCAGAGATGTTCTATGATCAATTTTTTTTCCTGTAACATTGTCATCAATTTGAACAAAGATCATTTGTTTTTTTGATATATCATTAAAAAATCCAATCTTTGCAGAAAACTTGGTTCCATCTGCAGATGTGACATCATAAAGCATCGTAGGATTGTATTCTGCACCTTTACCTATGTGCCATTTACTTGCTTCCCTTGGAATCACGTTTTCATCTTGTCCAGGAAGTCCAACCAGTATGGGATACATCAGACCTATAACTGCTGCAGAAATCAGAATGATTACTCCAATCTTTGCTTTGTTATTCATTTATGCCTAACTATTTTTTATAATTTAGTATAAGTTATGTTTTTAAATTTTGTAATTATAATAGTTGCTGCAACAACGAAAATCAATATTATCATAGCACTCAATGGAAATTCTGGGATTGCTGTAGGGTCGACCGTTATTGAGCCAGTCATCCAAGGATGAACTTGGCAGAAATATGGGTAAGTGTCCTTTTCATCAAGCACAGTTTCAAATTTCTTCCCTGGACCAAACAGACTACTGTCAAACTTACCATCAGGGCCTTTGCTTGGTGTTCCGCTAGTTACAGTGTGTGAAGCAGTATCACTGTTAGTCCAAGTAATTGTAGAACCTGGAGTCACAGATGTATCTGCAGGATCATAGAAAATTTCATTATCTTCATTTGATGCACCTTCTGGCATATCAATTATAATTTTCATAGGTGGATTGGATTGTGTTACAGGTGCAGTGCCTTCTGCAAGATCTATATCGATTGCCAGACTGCCACTTTTTGTAGTATCAGGGTCTGTGTCGTCTGGACCGGTACCATAAACATGAATAATATAATGAGCAGTACCCATTGGTTCTTTTACATCCATTTTTCTGAATTCTTTACCAACTGGTGCGAAAAGATGAGTTTGACCCTGTTCCTGTGCAAATGACCTTAGTAACGTTCCTTTGTCATCTACCACAAATATATCATAATGAACATCTGATTCAAACTGGTTTGGATCAAATGATTTTTCAAATTCAAAGTTCCATGTGATTTCGCAACCACTTCGGGGGGTTTCAGGTGAGTAGCTGTATGCAACAATCATTCCATGAGAATCAAGACCTTCTTGTCCACGCTTAATAGAATCATCTTTTGGACATTGTTCTTCGGGAGTAACAGGAGTAGCAACAACATCAAAAAAGTCAGGAGGGGTCACCGTGTTTCCATATTCTAACAATTCAAACTTGTACTGAACCGGAATAGTCCCAGCATTTACGTCTACAAAAGTGAGTGCTTTGACTGGAAATGGCATATTTGGTGCTATCCAAATTTTGTTATCTGAAGATTTGTGCCAGCCAACAACAATGGTATCAAATGTACCGGCTTTAACAGTCACTGTTTCTTTTTGACCTGTTGGTCCCACTTGCATTCCTCCAATGGATCCAATCTTTCCCCAAGCTGGAGCTGCAAAATCTTTTGGATCAAGTCTTGTTGTAAAACCTGAAAGCCATACAATAGAGCTTTTGTAAGCTGATGCATATGGACCTATATCATCACTGAAACCGATTGGTTCTGGAGCAACTCGTCCAACTTGCATTTCTCCTTTAACAATTTTATTATTTCCCTCTTTTACAAGAACTTGCATATCCCAATCACCATGTTCTGTTTTTCCCTTTATCCAGAAATCCATCTCAAGCTGTGTACATGATTTATAGTCAACTTGACAAAGATCATACCTAAAGTAATCACCTTCTTTTAGTCCCTGTCCTACATACCAAGTATCAGCCGCAAATGCGGTTTTGATTCCTATGGGGGCTATTAGCAAAAGTGCAAATAGTGTAAGAACGAGATATTTTTTCAAGCATTTCATACTGAAAAAATCTCATAGTTAAATCTTTCAAATAGGCAAATATACTGGCAGAATATTATTTCGAACATGTGTGAATGTGATAAAGTGCACATGTATGAGGTTGAATTCAAACTTAATGGCATGATTGTTGTTCCAACACACAAGAATTGCGGAGATCGCTTAAACGAGAAACAGGTAGACAAATTCCAAAAGGAATTGGTAAAATCCTGGGGTCTTGAAGAAGAAAAAGAATAGTAATCAGGTAATAAAAAAGAAAGGAAAAAGGAGCCGCGAGAATCTACTTGTATTGCTTTACGTTTTCTTTGCAAACACTAGCTTTGCATTGACATGTTGTATCGCATATGCATGCTCCTTGTTCTTCACAGTCACAAATACTATCTGTTCCCGTTGGAGATCCACATCCGCATGATGCATCTGTCATATCAAAGAGGATCTCCCACCGGGTTTTAAAGGTTTATCAGAAAATTAAAAACGCTGTTATACATACTGATTTTTTATAGTTGATAGAATTTCATTTATGGTTTTTAAAAGGGTTGATGTTTGTTGTTCAACCATTAATAGATCACTTTCAATGTCTAATGCAACTCGAAGAATGTGAATAAAATCGAGTTTCCGATGTAATGAATCCTTAATTTTAATTAAATTATTTCTGTTTATGTAACCAAGATAGAAATAACAATCAGAAAGAAAGGAGTTTTGCACAAGATAATTGTATTTTCTTTCTATAATTTTTGAATGACCGTTTGCTTCCACCATGTCAGAAAATCCTATTGTAGACTTGAGCATTCTATTTAGAAGCGATGTGGAGGCTCTTTCTATTCCTAGACATTGATGCACTGTCTCAAAATTTTTGTTTATCCTATTTTTTTTGAATCCGCGTATAGATTCTAACATATGTGTAGGACTGGGTCTTTTAAGATTTATTAGCGATATTGCATCTGCAAGAAAATATGCGCTACATTTTACCCATATGGATGCCAGAGGATCAGATGTTTTGACTCCCTCTTTTGCTTTTGTTGCGTATACTCCTGCATCAACTAAACAACTTTGAGTATATGAGTTTGAAATCTTGGTCTGTTTTTCTTTAATTTCTGTCAGAAACATACGTAGTTTCCATTGTTCATCGGATATGATTTGCATATTTTCAAATTGTTTTAGAATTGCAGGATGAGTTTCAGAAAGTGAACCATGATGAAGTTTGATAAATTCACCATCAATTTCGTGTATAGATTCACCTTTTTTATCATCAAATATTGAAATGTCATATTCGCAACATTCAAAATTCATTCCGTTACTTCTACATCCTCCTAGTCCAGCTGGAAAAGATGAAAGTGAAAGTTTCTGTATTAGATTTTTTAGTTCCACAAAAAAATTACTTTGGTTTTTGCTATAAAGTATCAAAGCTGTTAAATTTTACAAATCCATGTAATGCTAAAACATTGCTTTAAATTGCTAATTCCTGATGGCTTTTAGCAAGCTCCTGTGGTGTAGTCCGGCTAAGCATACTGCCCTCTCAAGGCAGTGATCCCGGGTTCAAATCCCGGCGGGAGCATAGAATTTTGTTTTAAATTTTTTAAATTGTTTTAGAAAGACTTGACTATCATTTTCGGTTACCTAGAAATACAAGTTAAGAATCATATAACATATGGTTGGACCAAAGAATGGCGGATTCGGTTTTGATGGTGCGCCAAAATATTCTGAATTAGAAGATAAAAATGTCATATGTGTCCAGTGTCAAGCAGGTCAACATGGTAAATGCCTTGCTAAAAACAATCCTGACATACTTTGTGATTGTGAGCTATGTCTAGTTTCCTAATTTGATCATGCAAAGAAACTTGTAGGATAGAAGTTTTTTTGATATTCTAAAACAACAGAGCCATCAGAATTCTCACTTATTGACATATTGCGAATAGAAAAATCATCTGTTGTAAGTTTTGTAACAAGTCCATGTGGCATCGCAAGAGTAGCTTTATAGACATAACCTTTTTCAGTTGGGCATGTAACTGTTATCGATTTCCCTTCTCCATATCCTAAACAATTCTCGTACATGTTAAGAATCAAGTTATTCGCTAGTTGTATATTTTGGACAGATGAATCAGATTTGATTGTTTGAATATTATTTGTCTGATTTTGATATAGATCAAAATAATCAGAAGTAGCAAACCCCAAAACAAAAAACCCAACAATATTAAAAACTAATAATAGATTTCGTAATGAGAGGTTAATTTTGGTATTACCAGTATTTTTTGTTTTATAGTCAGATTTTTTAGTTGTTATAATATCAACTTGCATTCCATTTCTTGTTTTTAGTGACTCGACATATAGACAATTTTGATGGTATTCTGGTTTGGTCATATTGTCACATATTTTACATATACGTTGAGTTGGTTTTCTGCATTCTGAACATATCGAATGTGAGATTAATTCTCCTCCACATGTCCTACATGATTTGTCTGGCATATGAGAAAAAATTGTCAGATTATAATTAAGCAGTGCGAAGAATTCGTTCTATGAAATCATACTAAAAGCTTAAATCTTATAATTCGGGGAAGTGTACTTTTTAGTACATGTTTTTTACTGTACAGTAATTTCAGTTTGAATTACTAAGTACGAGATAGCTGTCAAGTTCTTTTCTGTTAAAACATCTAGTCAAGAGTCCTTTGCAATTCTTCTAACTACTATTTGATGACCTTCGTGTATATGGGAAGCATGATTTGATTTTATTATTTCGGCTATTTTCATGTCTGAAAAATATTTTTCATTGTATCTACCCAATGTTTTCCTACAATTATGACAATAGATTTCTTTAAAATCCACGTTGATGAAAAGCACCTTACAATATTTTAAGTTAAAGTCAGAATTCTATGGGGGATAACGCAGTCTGATCTTTGTTTTCTAGGAATTTAATTCTTGAAATTTTATAATAAATCACTTCACCGCGTCTTTCTATAACTGCAATAACTGGTTCTTTCCCCATTTTTGTTATTTGTTCTATCTGTTTTTGTAGTAATCCCATTTTTTCTCGTTTTCCCTCACTTAACCCAAACACCACATATTTTGCCGCCTTTTCACCAAATTGTCCCCTTTCATATACCCTAAAATCAGAGCCAAATCCAAAACCATCTTTTGCTATGTATCCCTTTGTTCTGAGGTCACGATAGACTAAAAATTTTGTTAATATACCATTATCAAATTTCATACATTCCTGCATCATTGAATCAAAGTTAATTTGTTGACTTCCTCTTGATAGTTTAAGTTTGTCAGCGTATAGAAGATAAAGAGATTCAAATGGTTTTAAAAAAAATTTTTTCTTTATAATTTCTCCAAAACCTTTTTGTTCCAAACCATTCTGCATGTTTTTGTCTGAGATCAAAGTATGATCTTTTACTAATACTCCCTCTACTTTGGACTCGATATCTGACACGTCTTCCAACAAGTGGTTTAACAATATAATACTACGTACCATGTTCTAATCATACTCCGAAAGATGTTTGACAAAATCTCACGGTTAAAATATGGGCTTTAGATAAGCAATCAAAAGTGTTGTTATGCACGGCGCAAATTATAGAATTGGTAATGGTCAACCGTATACAAGAAAGAAGTACATTAAAGGCAAGCCTCAGATAAAAATAGCCAAGTTTTCTGGTGGACAGAGGGCAGATTATGATTACTGTGTACAGCTCTGTTCAAGTGAAAAGGTCCAGATAAGACATATGGCGATAGAAGCAGCTAGACTATCAGCAAACAAAAAGATTGAACAGGTAACTGGCGAAACTGGCTACTTTTCCACTCTTAGAATTTATCCACATATTTTACTTAGAGAAAACAAGATGATTGCAACAGCTGGTGCAGATAGACTTCAGGAAGGTATGAGAGGAGCTTTTGGAAAAGCAGTAAGTTTAGCTGCACGAGTAAACCGAGATCAATGCATTATGGAGGTTCATGTTAAAAAAGAGCACCTAGAAGTTGCGAAAAAAGCATTGCATGGTGCTGCAGTAAAACTGCCTATGACCCCCTCAATTAAGGTAATTCCTCTAAAGGCTACGGTTGCTTAATTTTAGTGCGTTAAGAATTTTTACTTGGTTTTTATTTAAGATATTAAGAAATTCTAGAAACTCTTCATTAGTAGGATTTCGTTTTAATATTCTTCTACATTGGTAATAAAATGAATTGTAAAGTCTACCAACCACTATGCCATAACCAAAAGAATCAGAATGAGTTCGTAATTTTTCTAATGAGTTTATTATTTTATAAATCTCATCGGTGTTTTCTGCTACCTCATTAATTTTCTGATTAATTTTTTCTTCTAGTTTCTTGTCCATGTTTTATCTAGATAATACGTGATTAAAAATAGTATTACCAACCAGTACGCTTTAATAGACTAGAATTTTCTAAATCGTTTAAGCGGTTGTAGTACAGCTTGGTTAATATGCGGGATTGCCAATTCCGCGACCCGGGTTCAAATCCCGGCAACCGCATTCAATGTTTTTTTAGACCATTTCTAATAATTTCTAATGCGTTTATGGCTCTTTCTGGCTTTGGGAGTTGAATCATGAAAACATTAGATTTACCGTATTCCGAATGTGGAGAAGAAAGTGCAAGCATAGAAGAGTCCGTGAGAGATTCAAAGAATTCAATCGAATCATTTGCATACAATAACAATTTTTCATTAATTCCTCCATGTGAAAAATTTAGTAAAATTTCAACAAATACATGTCCTAGGCCGTCTTGAAGAATATTGAGATTAGTTTCAACTGATACCGGTTTACCAGCAATCGTTCTCATGATATCATCAAATCGCTTTTCCTCAAATATGATACAGGGAACTTTCGTGCCATTGTAATCAAACAAGGTTATGTCTTTGTACACTTTTGCAAGAAGTCTTTCCATTTCATCATTGGTCATAATTCATGCTCTGTTGAGTTTTTGAGAATTGTTTTATCTCCAGTTTTAATCATAAATGGGGTTATGAAGGCGGTTATTATAGAAATAATTCCTATCATTGGGAATAAAAATGCGCTAACTGCACCCATATCTACTCCGACTTTCACTATTACGATTGAAAATTCGCCTCTAGGAGAGAGAGCTAGAGAGGAACGAAGTGTTTTGTTTAATCCCTGTCTAAACAAAAATCCACCAAACATAGTACCACCAAATTTTACCAGTATAGATGTAGCCATGAAAACCAGTGTTATTAGTATGTAATTTTGTAATTGGCTTATGTCCATAAGTGCGCCTACAGAAACGAAGAAGATTGCAACAAACATGTCTTTAATTGGACTTGCTAGAACTTTGGAAACTTCAGAAGATTTTGATTCAGCTACAAGAACACCAGCCAAGAATGCACCAATTCCAACAGATAAGCCGACTAGATTAGAAAATAACGCATACCCAAAACAAAGGCCAAGTACAGAGATTAGAAGAATTTCATGATGCCCAGTATTTGCTACACGATCTATTAATTTTGGAATTATTCTAGCGCCTATAGTTAGTGTACCAACTATTAATGCAGCAGCAACCCCACTTATGATTATAATATTTTCAAATGATACATTATTTACAAGTGCAACAGACTGTAGAGACGCAATAAGAATAACAGCAATAATATCTTCAACAATCAGAATGCCAAGAACTAGCACTGTTGATTCTTTTTTGATCTTTCCCATATCTTCGAGAATTTTAATTATTATAGCAGTACTGCTAACTGATAGAGCCGCTGCTAGAAATAACGAATCCATGAAATTAAGTCCAATCGATACCCCTATGAAAAATATAATTCCCAATGCAAGAAAGAGCTCTATTGTTGCCATACCTATTGCAACCTTTCCTATTGATTTTATTTTGGCAATAGGAAATTCTATCCCGATTACGAATAGAAGTAGTATTATTCCAATATCTGCAAAAACGTTTAGAATTTTAAGATCCGACAGTGCGATAATGTTTTCCATACCAGAAGAGGACCCTATACCACCAGGTAAAAAAGAAACCCAAAGTGGGGAAAGTGGTCCTATTAGCATTCCCGCAAATAAGTATCCAATAATAATCGGTTGACGGATTTTAAAAAAAGCAAGTGTTACTATGGCAGCTAAAATCATAATTATTGCAAGATCACCTATGAAGTCTTCTTTTGGCAGTTCAACGGCTGATATTTGAAGAAAAAACTCTTGCATACGATCGAAGGAACTCTTTTATTTAAAAATGGTTGCATCTTCCACTTCAGAAATAGTAAAAACTACACTAAGATAGGATATTCTAAATAATACTAACTGTCTTTGCAAGCATCTGAGCTTTTTCGTTATCAGAATTTATGATTTTGTGGTTTGTATATTTAGAGTTAAAATAAATAAGATCTACCATCTTTGATTTGTCCATATTTACTATTGTTGCAGAATTAGAACTTGGAAGGTTTGTATTAGTAAGAATAACAAGTTTGTCTACAAGTGCAGAAGATTTTGAGACGTTTAATATCTCTTCAAAGTTCTTGCTGTGATTTTGATTCATCACAACCGCTATCCCTATTTTTGCACCATATGGATCTTGGTAAATTATGTCGAGTGGTTGATTTTGTTTTTCTAGTTTCCCGATGTTGCCCATTTCATGAGCAAAGTTGACCAAGTTTGTAACCGCTTTCTTAAGCTGAAGTCCAACATCATCATTATTACAGTTTCTTCTAATTTTGATAAAATCTGATATTGGTACATCCATTACGCTACCTCGCACTTTTAGACCCGGATATGCGTGTTTTATTGTTTCATCTATAGCAAATTCATCGATCTTTGTTAGATTAAGCTCTTGTGACTTTTCCATTGCATGGTATAATATGTTAATAATAGAACGTACGCTTCTAAAGTCTGGAAATTCATCATAAAGGACCCTTATCTTTTCTGCGAGATCATCCTGTACTTGTTGCTTGAATTTTCCTTGCTTGTCGTTGTATTTGATGTATTCTAAAACGATTTCTGAAAGCTCGTCTACGGAGTTTGAACCTGCAAGATCAATTTTATAATTTGCCTTTTCTAATCTGTCAAAAACTGATGCATTCATACTTTGAATTTCTGCATAACCAGATGGTGTTGAAATAAGCAAAACTACAGATGCCGGAATATGCGCATTGATTATGGCTTTCACAAATTCTATTGATTCATGGTTTCCATCAAATTCATCTATTTCATACAAAATAATTTTACCCAGAAATCTCTGCGTTAATTTCGAGATGGCAGTCATTCTTCCAAGTAATTCTTCTAGATTGTTTATGGAATCAAAAGAGTTTGTTATAACACTTGTAATAATTGTTGATTCATAATGATTAAACCATTGTATTAGGAATTTTGTCAGATTTTCAACAGATACACATTTTTTTCCTGAAATTATATCCTCTACTTCTTGCCGTATTGTAACACCAGAAAGTCTATCTATGAAAGTATAATCTAATGCCTTTTTTGCGGAATTGTCACCTTGTTCTGCCCTGTCTCTTATGTACTCTAGGAGTTTTGTTCTAAGTTGTATGAAAAATTCGTCTTCAAAACCTTTAACAAGTGCGTTATAGAGACTCGGCATGGTTTTTGGAGATATTGTGGAAAGATCCAAGAAAGTACAAACAGTGTTGTGTCTGCTTTGTAGATTTCGTATATGCAAAGCTAAATGTGTCTTACCTGAACCTACATCCTGAATGAGTGTAATTACTCTAAAATCTCCACCGTTTGAATCTCTGCCTGATACTTTCTGTGATAGTTCTTTAATGCATTCTAAGATAGCTGATTTTGCTTCTTTGTGTCTTTTTCCACCAAGTATTCTAGCATCCTTTTCTGTGGGGGTTGGGCTACTAGGATATGGATTAGTTTCTAATTCATATGCGTACATTAGATATTCCTCACAAAACCGTGCACTAAACCACGCATCATAATACCCTCTTTACCTCCTGAAGATATTTCATAATTTTCTCTATGTTTTTCTACAAGTTCTGAAACTAGCGTATAAAAATGATCACTTGAGATATGTTTTGATTCACATATTTTTTTGCGTATTTGCGAGAATGGCATCCAACCTATAGATGTAGATGATTCTGTTAGACATTTATTAAATTCAATTTTAAAATCAATATTAGGATTTATCTGATGTGATACATTTATCGTATTTTGTACATCATGTATATGGTTTGTTGTCTCAGATTTGGCATATTTCAATTTTGTAGTACTGCTTAGTGCAAGTTTAAATTTAAGATCATCTTGCGATCTCTTTGTGAGGTGGTTTTCTTTAGTCCAAACAAAATATGTGTTAGCTTTTTTTTCAACAAAGACTTGTTGTTTTTCAATTAAAGTTTCTAATACATTTTCACAGTTTTTGCCAAATGTTCTTTTTAGTTCTATTCTTTTAATTCCATTTAGACCTGAAGAAGATACTTTCTTGAGAATTTCATCTTCCATGGCACCTCATCTCTTGAATTTTATTTAAGACCAGATGTAGTCTGCTCCAACAATTTAGTGAAAAATTCTTACCTATTCAATAGCTTTACGCATAAATACTGACATTTCTGCTTTGATCTTGGGATGATGATAGAGTTAGCTGATTTAATGATGAGAGAAACTCTGGGGTATCTGACCAAGAAGTTAATTAAAGGTCATTACACAGTTACCTAATTATTAATAGTACCGTATTGTACCGTATTTCATGCTAACATGTGAATATTGTCCAAAACAGTTCATTGAGACTGAAAACGGTCTAGTTCAAAAAACTTTCCACGAAGTCCTTCATGATCCAGAAGTAGTTAACAACTAATTCTGGACATTTTTTCTAAAACTGTTTTAAATACGAACTTTTTTATCAGTTAGCTTTGCATTATTGTAAAGTGACAAAAAAATCTAGTCGCGACATTACAATTAAGACAAAAAGAGATTC
Source organism: uncultured Nitrosopumilaceae archaeon (assembly GCA_964434855.1). Taxonomy (GTDB): domain Archaea; phylum Thermoproteota; class Nitrososphaeria; order Nitrososphaerales; family Nitrosopumilaceae; genus UBA8516. The sequence goes on from CAYSWR010000002.1 coordinate 47,926, forward strand.
AAGCTCAGACGTTTTGAAAAAAATGAGTTCAATTTCTGATGCAACAAAAGTTCTAGCCAGTGAAGTTAAATCCATGTCAAAGATTTTTGCAGAAAATCAAAAGATCCTCATTTCACTAAAAAATATGATAGATGCGGTTGGTTCAGCCTTAGAACACATACAGCGAAATGCAAGACAGATAAATATTCTTGAAGAAGATACACAAAAACTGTTTTCTGGACTTAGTCAAGTAAAAGCTCATTCAAATTTGATATCAAGAGTCAATGAACAAACAGGTCGTCTTCAAGAACAAGTAAGTAAGATCCGTGAAAAACAAGAATCGCTTCCTGATGTAAACAAAGTAATGCAAAGCGTAGCTGACAGTCTTGATTCAATTAGAAACAATACAAAGATGATAATGCATGTATCTGATAAAACAGAAAAAATACAAGATGAAATCAAAAAAGTATCTGCTAAGACAGAATCGTTGCAAAGTTTTAGTGGGTTTGACGAAGTAAAAAAGAAGATAGACGAAGTTTTTACAAAAGCTGAAAAAATTTCTAAGTTAGAAGAGAGTATAACGAATCTAAAACAGGAAATTGGGAATGTAACATCAAAAACAGAATCCCTCGTAAACATGAGTTCTGACATCAGAGATGTAGGCATAGAATTGGGTTCACTTGTCAGAAAAACTGACTCTCTTGCAACCTTTGGCGCAGATATTAGAAATGTTAGCACCGAATTTGCTAATTTTAAGGAAAATGTCATGGGTAAGACAAAACAAATTGATGAAAAAATATCTGATTTGGCGGAATTGTTAAATCGAAATGCATCTGCCACATCAGAATTTCATAAAAAAGCACACGAAATACACCAAGAACTACAGGAGCTAAGAAGTGTCACTCATAAAACTGCCCAAAATACATCAAGAGAGGTTATCGGATTATTGCGTTTGTCTGAATTTCAATCAAATGTTCGCATGCATTCAGAATCAAAGTATGGTACTTTGGATGACCTTGACAAGATGATATCGCAAACAGTGGACATGGTAAATTTGTTTGACAGACTTTCAATAGAGTCTGAGAAGAAAATACCACTTCCTCAAGAGGTAAAACAGTGGAGTGTAAGCAAAATTTTAGATTGTGCTGACAGATGGGAGATAAGATTTACTGATGTCTTTAGACTTTTAATAACCCAACTTGGGCGTGATCTTGTAAAGGAATCTCTTAGAATAGAACAAATAAGAGATCTTTTTGGAATTCGTGCTGTTGATGAAGTAAGACAGGAAATGGGAATATCTTAAACTTCATCAGACATTTCGTATGATTTTAGACGGTCTTTTTTTCTTTTTAGCACGGCAAAAATTCCCAGTATTGCTGCTATCCATAAAGAACTGAAAACAATGTTTGAGAAACTCACGTACATGTAAGGAGTTGCATCCAAAAGATGAAGTCTCAGATCCTCTGCTTGTTCATGCACGTCTATCATTCCTGTATGAAAAGAAGAGCTATCCTGCGGAACAGTTGAGATCTTTTCTACACTTGTTTTCATGGTATCAAGGTCTTTTTGAATTGCATTAAAATCTGTTGTTTCTGTTGGAAATATCCAAACAGGGTTTCCTTCTTCAGGTAAGAGAGTTTCGATAGTTTGGAGATATACAATAATTGCTTGTGTATCTGTTGTTGTCTGAATTCTGTCTAAAAGACCTCGTGATTGATCCAGTGGATAAACATCATTTTGATATCCATAGTAAGCCATGAAGGCTCCAAATGAAATGAAGCCAATTATTCCCACCATTGCAAGTTTGTAGTATGCGTTTGCCATTTTCTCTGCCTTTGTTAGGTTGTGTAACGACTGCGATTTGTTCTTTTTAAATGTTGTATGGGATACACTGAGATACGAGATATAAAAGAAGCCCAATGTCTGAAGTCCAATTAAAGGTGCAAATATAGGATTTCCTGAGAAAATTGCGATGAATATTGCTAATACACCATAAACTCCAAAAAAGATCTCAAGTAGTGTAGTTTTTGTGAATGGTAGATTGTATGCTTTATCTCTCCAATCATCTGTCTTGTTTACAATTCCGTATTTAGGAGTTCGAAGAAATTCGTTTTTCTTTCCAAGAAGAGCGTCAAAGACAGCAACCGTATTGTTTACTGACATGCCAGCAGAATAGAATATCAAATAAAGATACGCCAATGTTTTTGATTTCCAGCTTTGCATCCACAAGTTCCGGATTATCATTATATATACAACGGGTCCTATTGCCAGGTACGCGACTATTGTTAATAGCGGTAATATACTAACAACATACAGATTGAACTTTGCAGACAATAATATTGGGAGTATTAAGAATTGAATTAACATAAGTGGATGTACTATGTGTCTTGTCAGTTGGACAAAAGCCTGAATCTTTGTGTCAAATGGAATTTTTTTAATTACTAAGTCTCCTAGTAATTTAATAGCACATTGTATCGACCCCTTTGCCCATCTAAATTGCTGCCTTTTTGCTGCGTTCATTTGTACAGGAAGCTCTGCGTCAACAACAATATCGGGCAAGAAAAGACATTTCCAACCTTTCATCTGAGCTCTGTAGCTTAGATCTAGATCTTCAACAAGTGTTGCAGTGTGCCATCCACCTGCATCTTCTATGCATTCTTTTCTCCAAATACCTGCAGTTCCATTAAAGCTCATGTAAAGGTGTGAATTGCTTTTCGCTTTTTGTTCAATAAGGAAATGAAAATCAAGACTGAGTGCTTGTGCTTGTGTCAGTGCAGAATATTTTTCATTTACATGTCCCCATTTACATTGAATTAGTCCTATCTCAGGTTTTGAAAAATATGGGATTGCTTTTTCCAAAAACCAATGTGGTGGAATAAAATCAGCATCAAATATGACCACAAAATTTCCTTTTACAAATTTCATCGCATTGCGAAGAGCTCCCGCTTTGTATCCTTTCCTATTTTCTCTTGTGATATGAGATATATCGAATCCTTTCTTTTGATAATCGTTTACAAGATTTTCTAAAATGTCATATGTGTCATCATCTGAATCATCTAACACTTGTATACACATCTTTTCTTTTGGATAATTCATCGCACAAACTGCATTAACTAGTCTTGCGGCAACGTATTTTTCATTATATATTGGGAGTTGTATCGTAACAGTAGGAGTTCCAAGCAATTCAGTCTTCTGATATTTTCTTCGCTGTCTTGAAAGTAATACAAGATAGTAAAAATTGAAAGTGTAAAGTGTAACAAGTATTGCTATTGTTATGAATATATTAAAGAGAAATTGCGTTAGGGTGTTTATTGCCATACCCTACAGTATAAGATTGAAAATATGTATTTATAGGTGTGTGAAACTCTGTGAGCGGTATTTTCGTATTTTACGTTTGTTTAAGAATCTTCTTAATAATCTGGACAGGTCTCTTCTCGTAATTTTTTGTACTTGGTTTCCATGGATTCTGCAAATTCAAGAACTTTTTTAAGATCAAAATCTTTTTTTGGAAAGTACCACCGTATGGCTACTCTATGACCTATTCCATCCATGTCATATATCATGCCTTTCTCAGCTTCGACCTTATAGTTTTCGTCTAACGACTGCTCCTGAACAGTAAGACCGCGTTTTGTCTTATCTTCCATGATTATGTAGGCAGGACTGTCTCGTATGAAATAGAATATGCCCTGTTTCAATAAAGGAAGTTCTTGAGTCAAGTTATTTTTCAACCGGATTGCCGATCATGTTACCCCATTCTGTCCATGAACCATCATAGTTTCTGACTTGTGGATAACCTAACAGATATTTTAGAACAAACCATGTGTGAGAGGATCTTTCACCAATTCTGCAGTAACATATGACATCTTTATCTGGAGTTACTTCTTTTGTTTCGTAAATCTGTTTTAATTCATTTAGAGATTTGAAAGTTCCATCTGCGTCATTTACTGCTGTAGCCCAAGGAATGTTTTTTGCATGTGGGATATGCCCTCCTCTTTGTGCATGCTCCATTGGATATTCTGGAGGAGCTGTTATTTCTCCAGTATACTCTTTTACTGATCTTACATCCACTAAAACAGTATCTTGTTTATCAAGAGCTCTTTTGACGTCAAATAGATAGGCACGCAGTCCTTCATCAGGAGGTTGTGCAACATAGTTTGTTTTTGCAATTTTTGGTTCATCTTTAGTATACTGTTTTTTTTCCATTTCCCATTTTTTTCTTCCACCATTCATTATCTTTACATTTTTGTGTCCATAATATTTGAAAATCCAGAACACAAAAGCTGCAAACCAATTGTTAAAATCACCATATAAGATAACTTCATTTTCAGATAGAATGCCACATCTTGACATTAATTCTTCAAATTGTTTTTTGTTGACAATATCACGAGTGATTGGATCATTTATGTCGCGCTTCCACCAAATTAAACTGGCTCCTAGAATGTGACCCTGTTTGTATGCATTCTCAGGATCATAATCAACTTCGACGATCTTTATTATATTGTTTGAGATGTTTTTTGAAACTGATTCGGTATCTGTTAAAACAGTAGGGTTTGCGTAACTCATGTTTCTCGAAATATTTACTATAGATAGGGACTTATATCTTAATCTTCATGAGATGATTTTTAAGTGAAATTACAATACTACTTTTCGCTTGAATCTTAATAAAGTCGCAGTAGTGAGTAAGGTGGGTTCTAAAGAGTCAGAAGATGCGGCAAGGAAAGTAGTAAAAAAACTGCTTGCAAAAAAATCACAAGTTTTTACAATATCTCCCATAGAAGTAGAAGGTACAAAAAAAGTAGACACTTTAGAAGAATTAAAAACTGCAAATCTTGATCTAACTATAACTCTTGGAGGAGATGGTACAACACTTCGTGCATTCAGATATTTGGAAAACGAAGTTCCGCTTTTAGCAATTAATGTAGGTGGAAATCGCGGTATTCTTTCAGAAATAACTTTGGACCAGATAGACACCTCCATAGGACAGATAATTTCAGATAACATATTTCTTGATAAGAGGATAAGAGTAGTTGCTTCATGCAGGGGACAGGAATATCCTCCTGCATTAAATGAAATTTACATAAACAGACAGAATCTAACAAAGACGTCTCTTTTTGAGATTAAGTTTCAAAATGATACAGTTACACAAAGAATGGATGGGGTCATAGTATCTACCCCAAGCGGTTCTACAGGTCATTCATATTCACTTGGAGGTCCAATCTTGCATGAAAGCCTTAATGTATTAATAATTACGCCAGTAGCACCTGTAAACAGATTACCATCACTAGTTGTGCCAGATGAAAAAATAGAGATAGTCAATTCTCACGATTCTAATATAATTATGGATGCCCAGGTAGTAAAACCAGCAAGATATGATGACGTGATTACAATAAGAAAGTACAAGAAACATGCAGTGTTTGTGAGACTAAAAAAGCGTGGATTAAGACAGATGAGCAAACTTGGTTTTTAAAATTTTAGATGCCAGTGCTTTTTATGCTGGAATTCCTTTTGCATCTTCAGAAAAAAGTTTCACAACACAGGATGTTTTTGATGAAATAAAGCATATCAAAAAAGATCACAAAGCAATTGAAATGATTCTTGAGATAAAAAGACTTGAGATAATGACACCAGAGCCAGAATACATCAAAAAAGTTCTACTCAAGTCTAAAGATACCGGGGATTTTCAAAATCTTTCTACAGGAGATATTTCAGTTATTGCATTGTGTCTTCAACTTAAAGCAGAGCTGGTTACAGACGATTTTGCGGTATCAAATCTTGCCAAGCAGCTAAATCTTACTGTAGTTCCAGTTATGACAAATGGAATCACACGTATAGCAAATTGGATCTATTTTTGTTCTGGTTGCGAGAAGGCTTTTTCAAAGATATCAAAATGTCCTCTTTGTGGAAATAAACTGAGTCGCAAGTTAAGCAAGGGGTAGTCTTCTGCCAGTCCAGTCAGCAAGAGAGCCGTCATATAGTTTTACATTCTCATAACCTGCAATTTTTAGCTGAGTAAATACATTAGCACCTCTATGGCCAAGAGTGCAATAGCAAATCAACTCTTTGTCTTTTGGGATTTGTTTTTCTTCAAAAAGTTTTATCAAATCTTCTTTGTCTTTAAACATAAATCCACTTTGTCCAACACCATCGGTAAAGGGAAGTAATGTAGCGTTTGGAATTCTTCTTGCCATGAATTATGTGTCAATATCGTGCAGTGTTTTTTGATCTATTTTTTTCTTGAATTTACTTTCAGCATCAAGCATTTTTCTTATCTTAAGAGCACGTGATTCGCCCAAACCTTGTATTTTTGTAAGTTCTGTGTAAGATGCCTTTAGAGTGTTACTTGGAGAACCAAACTTTTCTAGCATACGTGTCGCTAATTTTTCTCCTACTCCAGGAAGACTACACAGAACAGATAGTTGTTGTTTTTGTATGTCATCTGATTTTTTTATTTTTTTCAAGAAAGGGCCTTTGTTAGTATTCTGTCTAGCACACATTGAGATCAATAATTTCGCAGAATGTGAAGCGCTGGGAGTAGGGATAATTGGAATTTTAAAGTCTAAAGCAACAGATGATAATGCACCATAAAAAACAAGTGGGTTTTCTGTAATTTTATCAATGATGTCAACGTTGCCTTCCATCAAAATTGCTGGATGTTCAAAGTGTTCTTTGAGTCTACTACATTGATCAAAGAGTCTTCCATCAAAAACAGAAGAGATTAGATCTTGAATGCTTTTTCTTTCTACAACAGTTTCTGGTGCTACTATATAATCACCTATTGGAAGGTTGGTTAGTTCGATCTTTACTCCAACTGCTCGTAAAAGATCAGGGATCCCACTTTTTCTTTCTCTTTCATCAACTATCATACGTAGTTCTTCTAGTTTCATATAATGGAAAGATGTAAGAATTTGTTAATATTTTATTTGGGAGTGTCTATTTTTTGTGGTTGACCACCTGTTTGGCCCTGTAACATAGTCTTTATCTTGTCTTCAACTTCCTTTAGATTCTCTTTAATTCTTGTTTCTTGTTTTGACAATACAGTAACACGTGTGTTTGAGAGTTCTTTTTTTTCTTCAAGTTCAGTAATCAGATTTTGTTTTGTTGATTTTATTAATAGAGGGCCAGCACTTTTGAATACTGCATCGCTATCTGTTGCTTTTTTTAGTACTTCCAGTGCTCTTTCTGTTTCTAGCTGTTCCATCTCAAGATGTTGTTTTTGACCCATAATTGATTGAAGGTTTTGTTGTAAATTTTGTAATCGTGCAACTTGCTCTTGTAACCAAGGAGGAAATTGTTGACCACCTGCAGACATGGTAAATTCACAAGTTGCTTTGCTTATATTTTTACCGATTCAATAGAATCATTACTTGTTTGAATAAGACGCAATGTAGAATTCAAATTTGCTCTCAGATGAGACAACTCTTGGGCATCAATCAAAATTGTAATTTTTTTATCAAGTAACATTTTGGTTTTTGTTGGGTTTTCAGAATAGAACTTTTCGTCAGTCTGAAGAGAATCAAATATTGATTTAGTTTTTTCGTCAGCGAAAATTTCTATTTTTGCGCTATATTTTGACGTCATATGCAAAACCAGCTACTTTGAAACCACATTTCTTACAAGCCCATATTCCTACGGCTTCTCTACCAAATTTACTAGAACCACATTCGCTACATTTTCTTTTTTTTTTGAGTAACCTATGAACTGCAGTGAATTTCTTGCGTGGCTTAAGACCATATTTTGCTCCGAGTCCCCTCAATGATGCGCTCTTGCCTTTTGCCATATTACATCAGTTGCTCAAGTTGCTTCCTTATTTTTGTTCCCACTGAAGGTACGATTTCAGAACATTTGAGGAGTTGTTCAACGGTGAAGCCATCGCTGCCTCCTTTTTGTAAAGCGCATATGTTGCCATCAGAATTAGTAGTAATTGTTATTCTAGCATTCATACAGGCTTCCTCATCAGCTGTTGGATCAACTATTATGTGATCACCTATTCGAGCCATTGTTACAGAAACTGGAGTTGTTTTTATTGGAGGTTTCGAAGTTACGCCTTCAACTAGTACTGGTGCATCAGCTTTGATTTCATATTTTGGAACAGTACATGATAAAATTGCCGCAACAGCTGCATAAGAACATGCATCAAAAAGATTTCCGTCGGTATTTAACACACTACTATCAACAAATATTCCTATTACAGATTTGTCTTTTATTAAGACAAGTTGCTTTAGATCAAGCATCTCAGTTTCTCTGATACCCCTATCTACGACTCTAGCTAATTCAATAACTTCTTCCCCTGGTGGACCAGGTTCAGCTTTAGGATCTGCCAGAGGAAGTATTTCTGCAGTGCAAATCAAAATTCCTTTATCACCAAGATCTGGGAAAGGTTTGTCAGGTTGTATCTTAACTCCAGTGATTACCTCAGTATCGCCTAGTTTTACTCTTGCAGAACCATTTGCTTTTGGGATTACTCCAGTTTCAATTGAAAGTGGTCGTTGATCGTGTAATCCCCTTCCATCAATTCGTTTTCCCTGATTTAGGAGCTCAAGAATCTTTTCTCTTTTTAGTTGTTCTATGATTACAGAAGTTGTCATTGTTATGCCTCTCCGTTTTTGAAGTATTTTTCCATCAGAGCTTTTTTCTGGATTTCATAGACTTGCTTGCAACCACCTATTGCGGTTTCGATGCATTTTTTGTATTCATCAGGAGTCAAGATTCCATCAAGTTGCATAAGCGTGATTTTACCAAGATTTGGCATGTATGCTACTGGCATGTCTGCCTGTCCTTCTTTGTCTTCCTCATCATTTACATCAAGAACAATCTTGTCAGCTACCTTTCCTGCAGCACATGCAGATACTATATCTCGCATTGGTATTCCTGCATCTACTAGTGCAACGGACGCTGCATCCAGTGCAGCGCATCGAGAGCCACCATCAGCCTGTAGAACTTCGATAAATACATCTACTACTGTTCTTGGGAAATCTTTGAGTATTACTGCTGGTTGTAGAGCCTCTTTGATGACTTTGGATATTTCAATTTCTCTTCTAGAAGGAGCAGGATTTTTTCTTTCTGTTACAGAAAATGGCGACATGTGATATCTACATCGTAAAATGCCACTGTCTTGATCTGCCATGTGTTTTGGATGCACATCTCTTGGTCCAAAAACTCCTGCAAGAATTTTGTTTTTACCAAATTCTATGTATGCTGAGCCATCGGCATTTTTTAAAACTCCTACCTTTATGGAAACATTTCTTATTTGGTCTATCCTTCGACCATCACATCTAATTCCATTTTCATTCATTAATTGTGTCATTATTTTCACCAAGTTCTACCCCAAGCATGGATTTTACTCTTTCAGTCAAGTTTGGCGTATGTGCTTGAGCATCAACCATTTTCACTGCTTCTATGGCCTTTAATAATCCAACTGGATCCTCGCAAGAAACAACAATTAGGCCGTTTTGACCAATAGTAACAATGGCTTTTGTTGCCATCTCAATTGTTTGAATCATAGAGCCACGCTTTCCAATAAGTCGTGGAATCTTGCTTGGAACAATTTTTATCAGTTCCCCCGATTCAATTTTTCCCAAATCTCTATCTTGTATAGTAAGAAGTGGATCTCTAGATCTATCAAAATTAGCAACTCTAGCAGCTACTAAATCACCTTTGTCCAGTCGTGCTTTTAATTCGTCTTTTGTTGGAGAATAATCTCTTCCAAATACATCCTGAGCTGGCAAGAATCCAATAAAACATGAATTTATGTCAAATTCCCAAGATAGTGAAGAATGTCCTATCACTTTTCCTATGATCAAGTCATTAGTTTTTGGTATGTACATTCCAGAAAGCGGTATCACACGAACTGCGTTCTCATAAATTTCCGATATACCAATACTAGTAGAAATAATCCTATCGCCATCTTGATAGACGTTCTGTTCTAGTCTGTATGGACCAGTTATTATTACATCGCCAGGAATTACATATTTTCTTTTTACTATTTCCATCATTTTGCTACCTCAATAGAAGCAGAGCCCTTTGTTACCGATCCCAATCTATCTATCACATTTGCTCTTGCTGCAGCCGGTATATCTAGTATTACTTTGAGAGAACCATTAGATTGCCATTCTTCTTTTTTTAAAGTTCCGGCAGATTTTAAAACTGAATATGATTGTGCTGCAAACTGTGCTGGCACCAGAATTTCAAGTATCATGTTTTCTGATTTAAGCGGGATAATAGATCGTAATTGTTCTACGATGTCTTTTGTTTGTTCATCTGTATTTCTGAAAGGATCTACAGATATTCGTGCATCGTCCATGGCCTGTTCTATTCTAAGTGGAGGATGCGGTAGATGTGAACGTGGATCCACGTATGTTTTTGCAATAAAATCTACAATCTGTTTGCGTTTTTCTAAAACCATCTTTCGTCTTTGATCCGTAGTTAGGTTAAGATCACCTTTTTGCAGTATGATGGTAGCAATAACGGCAGCGTCAGTAGTCTTGAATGCTTTCATTAGTTTTTCAGTTGATGAACGTGTTCCTTTGTTAGAATCAGAATAAATTTCATCTGAAACAAGAATCGTGGATATATCCTTTCTTTTTCCCAGTTTATATTCAAGGGCCGGATCTGGTTTTACAAGCAGTTCGAACTTTTCTCCCTCAACTGCTAATCTTACTACAGTTACCTTATCGACCATAATTTGAGATATTCAACTTTGGTATTTATCTATACGCAAAAACTCGCTAGATTTTTATTTGGACTAGGAACTTTTTCCTCTAAGACTTGGTTTCTCTTGAAGTAGTTGAACAAAATGAGCAAAAAATTGTTGTAAAGTTAAAGGGCATGCCCCTACAATACGCCAATGCGTTAAGAAGGATGTGTCTAACAGGTGTACCTGTTTTTGCTATTGATGATGTTGTAATAATTGAAAATTCTTCTGTTTTAGCTGATGAAGGTATAGCACACAGACTTGCCATGATACCACTTAAAACCGATCTAGCAAGATTTATTGAACCAGTAAATTGTGATTGCAAAAGTGAAGTTGGCTGTACACATTGTAGAGTAATGTTAATGATTGATTCTGGTTCTTCTGACACCACAAGAACAATTACTTCGGCTGAACTTACATCGGAAGATGATGTAGTTAAACCAGTAAGCGATAAAATTCCAATAGTGGAGCTCGCTCCAGGTCAAAAGATCAAGCTTGAGGCATATGCTAGGTTGGGTAGAGGTACAGAACATGCAAAATGGAATGCTGCTACTGTTTCAGTTCTAACTGAAGGTGGAGGTCCAGAAGATCATCTTTTGACTATAGAAACTACAGGCGCTCTATCTCCAGCTCAGATAGTACTTGCTGGTGTAAACGAAATAACAAAAAGATTAGAGGGTTTTAAACAAGTAATTTCAGCCCTTTAGCGCTGAGCATACATTATATTTGGGTTAAAAATGGCAATTATACAAATGACTAATGCTGTTGTATTACTTATGGCAAAGGATCTAAAGGAAGCTTCAAAGAAAAACAAAGCACCCATATGGTCAAGACTTGCAGAACTCGCATTGAAACCATCCTCTGCCAGAAGAACAGTTAATGTTAGCCAAATAGACAGATTGACAAAAGATGGAGATGTGATAATAGTCCCAGGCAAAGTTCTTGGAACAGGTGACATGTCGCATAAAATTACACTCTGTTCGTTTTCTATTTCAAACTCAGGTGCACAAAAGATACTTGTACAGGGAGGAAAGATTTTGAGTTATTCAGAACTTATCAAAAATCATCCAACAGGAAAAGGTGTGACAATAATTGGCTAAACAACAAATAGAGACAAAGACGGTAGCAAAAAATTCTCAGACCATAATCGTGGATGGAACAAACATGATTGCAGGAAGGTTATGTTCACATGTAGCAAAACTTCTACTTGAAGGCAGTAGAGTAGCTATTGTAAATTCTGAAAATATCATGATAAGTGGTAGTAGAGAATCCATCATAAAGGAATATAGAGAATTTCTTGAGATTGCAAGTATCAATAATCCAAAGTTTGGTCCGTTTCACCCAAGAAGACCAGATACTATCATAACTAAGATGGTAAGAGGAATGCTTCCAAAAACAAAGTCTTCTGGCAAGGCAGCATTCAGCCGACTCAGAGCATATTTGGGCGTTCCAAATGAACTTAAATCTCTATCAAGAACTCAATTTGAAGATGCAAGAATTAGAAAGTCTTCTTCATATTACACTAGTATTGGTGAACTTGGAAGAATGGTTGGGTGGCATGAGTAGATGGTGAGGGTAGAAAATTATTTTGCAACAAGAAAAACTGCTAGAGCACATGTACACATATCAAAGGGAATGGGCAGAGTCAGAATTAATAATACACCAGTAGAGATGATTCAACAAGAAACTGCCAGAGAAGTAATACTTGGTCCTCTTGAGATAGCTGGAGATTTACGAGATAAAATTGATCTTTTTGTAAGAGTCAATGGAGGAGGATTTATGGGCCAAGCATATGCCAGCGCAGTAGCAATATCAAGAGCATTAACTGGCTGGACTAAATCCAAAAAGGAACCAAAGGATCATCCTTTTACAAAAACAATACGAGAGGATCTTAAAAAACGCCTAAATGATTTCGACAAACATCTCTTAAGTGGAGATGACCGAAGAAAAGAACCAAAGAAGTTTGGTGGACCTGGCGCTAGAAGAAGAAAACAAAAGTCATATAGATAAAATTTGAAAATTGTAATTTTAGCTGGCGGAAGAGGAACCAGAGGAAAGCCGTTTACAGATTATTTCCCAAAGGCAATGATTCCTCTAGAGGGGAAACCACTCATAGATTACATCGTCAAGTACGTATCGTCCTTTGATTTTATCAAGGAGATAATAGTACTAGCGGACTACAGTGGAATAGGTAACCAAATAAGAAGATATTTTGAGGATAGAAAAACGATACGCGGTAAAAAGATCAAGTTTGTTCAGGATTCTAACAGTGGCACAGGCGGAGACCTTACTCACCTTTCTGCAATTCTAAAAAAGGAACGGGATTTTATTTTGTGGTTTGTGGATAATTTTTGTGCTATAGATCTTGGTAAAATGTACAAATTCTACAAACAAAAAAAAAGTATTGCATGCATTGCTACAAGAAGATATAGAAAAGAGGAGACAGGCTACGCAAAAGTAAAAGATGGCATAGTCACAGAATTCCAAGAAAAACCATTTATTACTATGCCTATAGCAGAATGTTTAGGCATCTACATTTTAGATACAAAAATTTTGAAGATAATCAGATCTAAAAAAGAAAGGAGAATTGAAGTTAACCTTTCTTTTGATGTTTTACAAGATTTATCAAAAAGAAAAACTGTTAGTGCATTTGACATAGGCAAAGCGCTTTGGATGGATATAGAATCACCAAATAGAGTAGAACGAAATAAGTCAATAGTAAAAGAAATAATTAGAAAAATGAAGAATTAGGACGCAATTTGAGATTTTTCATATTGTGATATTTTATCTTCATATTGTAAGGTAATAGTTATATCATCAAGCCCTTCAAGTAGAGTTTTTTTTCTATGACTTTCAATATCAAACGATATTGTATCATTTGGTATTGTGATTGTTTGATTTTCTAAATTAACTTCTATTTCAGAATTTGTTTTGAATAAACTTTCAATTTTCTTCATATCAAGTCTTATTGGTAAAATTCCATTTTTGAAGCAGTTATTATAAAAAATGTCAGCAAAAGATGGAGCTATAACTACCACAAATCCATAGTCAAGCAAAGCCCAGGCAGCATGTTCTCTGCTTGAACCACAGCCAAAGTTGTCTCTTGTTAAAAGTATCTTAGAACCGCGGTATTTTGGATTGTTTAAAATAAAATCTTCTTTTGGTATACCGCCTGTAGTAAACCTCCAGTCATAAAATAGATACTGACCAAAACCTGTCTTTTGAACTAGTTTTAGGAATTGTTTTGGGATTATTTGATCAGTATCTACGTTAACTTTGTCAAGTGGAGTAGCGATGCTTTTGATTGTCTTAAATGGTTCCATCTAGTTCAAATCCAACTCTCTTACATCCACAAAATGACCTGCTAATGCAGCTGCTGCAGCCATAACAGGACTGACAAGATGAGTCCTACCGCCAGCTCCTTGCCTTCCTTCAAAGTTTCTGTTTGATGTACTTGCACATCTTTCACCCGCAGCCAAAATGTCAGGGTTCATTCCCAAACACATACTACAGCCTGATTCTCTCCACTCAAAATTTGCTTCTTTGAATATCTTATCCAATCCTAATTCTTCAGCTTGCTTTTTTACAAGTTGAGATCCTGGTACTATCATCGCCCTTACCTTTGGTGAAACTTTCTTTCCTTTTACTATCTTAGATGCTTCAATCAAATCTTCCAGTCTTGAATTTGTACAAGAACCAATGAAAACTCTATCAATTGAAATGTCAGTAATTGGCGTACCTGGTTTAAGATCCATGTATTGTAATGCTTTGTTAGCTGCTTTTTCCTCGTCTTGATTTCCTTTCGCATATTCTTCTGGAAATGGTACAATACTTGTTACATCTGTAGTCATAGCAGGGTTTGTTCCCCAGCTTACTTGTGGAGATAATGTATCCACATGTAAGGTAAAGATCTTGTCAAAATGAGCCCCAGAATCACTTTTTAGGTTTTCACGCCAATAATCTACTAACTCATCATAATTTTTTGGAATGTATTTTCTTCCTTTTAGATACGCAAATGTTTTTTCATCTGGAGCTATAAGCCCTGCTCTTGCACCTCCTTCAATAGACATATTGCAAATGGTCATTCTTTGCTCCATCGTGAGATCAGATATTGTCTCACCACTGTATTCTATTACAGTTCCTGCTCCTCCAGCAGTACCTATATGTCGTATTATTGAAAGTATGATGTCTTTTGCAGTTACTGCGTGTTTATTTTTTCTCTTACCTTCTATTTTAATTTCAAAAGTTCTTGGTTTTTCCATCCAAATGCATTGTGTGGCCAATACATGCTCTACATCACTTGTACCTATACCAAATGCTAACGCACCAAAAGCACCATGCGTTGATGTGTGGCTATCACCACAAACAATTGTAGTTCCAGGAAGAGTTATTCCCAATTCAGGACCAATTACATGTACTATTCCTTGATTTGGACTATTGATATCAAATAACTGAATATCAAAATCTTTGCAATTTTTTTCCAACACTTGGATCTGCCTTGCAGAAATTTGATCAATGATTGGTAAAGATCTGTCACTAGTTGGGACGTTATGATCCATTGTTGCAAATGTGAGATCTGGTCTTCGTATTTTTCTTTTGTTAATACGTAAGCCATCAAATGCCTGTGGAGATGTAACTTCATGTACTAAATGTCGATCAACATAAAGCAGTGTTGGTCCATTTTTTTGTTCTACTACAACATGTGAATCCCAAATTTTCTCAAACAGTGTCTTTGGCATAGTAGAATCTTAGATGATACGTGATATAATGGTATAAACAGGAAAACTATTAGAATGGGTTTTGATTATTCGTAGCGTTAATGTTTCTATGGTTTGTAATTAAAAAGACCACCAGCCGCTATGATTTTCCCAATTAATTCAGAAAAAGGTTTCATTTTATAGGTTTGATTCTTTGTAAGATTTTTTATTTCATTTTTTTCCGTATCAATTTCAAGCAAGTCTTTATCAGATATGCTATTGTATGTACTCTCATCAATTTCTATTGGTAACAAGAACGCACCATCAACTGCATTTCTATAGAATATTCTTGCAAAAGATAAGGCCAAAACTGCCTTTATTCCAGAATATGCAAGTGCAATAGGCGCATGTTCTCTTGATGAACCACATCCAAAATTGCGTCCTGCCACAATGAAATCACCTTCTTTTACTTTAGAATGAAAATCTTTGTCCAAACCTTCCATTGCGTGTTTTGCAAGTTCGTTGTAGTCATGGATTTTAAGATAAGGGCCTGGTATTATTACATCAGTATCAATATTGTCTCTTTGGTATTTTATTACGTCTCCTTTCATTTCAAATCCCTCGGATCAGTAATTTTTCCAGTAACTGCAGATGCAGCTACAACTAGGGGCGATGCTAGATATGTTTTTGATTCTACATGACCCATCCTTCCTGGGAAATTTCTGTTAGTAGTACTTATGCAAACTTCATCTTTTGCAAGTACTCCCATATGCGCACCACAACATGCTCCACATGTAGGTGGTCCTACTACTACACCAGCATCCATGAAAATTTTTATGAGTCCTTCATCCATCGCTTTTCTGAATATTGATATTGCTGCAGGCAATATTTCAGTTCTAATCTTCACTTGTCTACCTTTTAATATTCTTGCAACAGCTTGTAGATCTTCATATTTTGCTCCGGTGCATGAACCAATATACGCTTTGTCTAGGGCGGTTGTTGACAAGTCTCGTGCCTCTGCGATATTTTCAGGAGAAAATGGCTTGGCAACAATTGGTTCTAATTCTGAGGCTTCATATTCATAGATCTTTTCATATTGAGCGTTGGCGTCACCATGGACTTCATCGTATTTTGTTACACCGCGCACTGCAAGATAGTCTCTTATTTTTTGATCAGGTTCAATGATTCCACTTTTTGCGCCAGCCTCTGTTGTCATGTTTGTTAAAGTAAGTCGTTCTTCAACTGACATTTCCAAGATACCATCACCACCAAATTGCATAGTTTTGTAAGCTGCACCATCAGTTCCTATATCACCGATTATTTTTAAAATGAAATCCTTTGCCATCACATGGTTTGGAAGCTTGCCATTTAATTTGAAATAAAGTGTTTCTGGAACTTTGAACCAAATTTTTCCGTTTAATAGTACATAAGCAACATCTGTATGGCCAAGACCTGCTGCAAAAGCACCTAATGCGCCAGTTGTATTAGTATGCGAATCACCACCTACATAGACTTCTCCTGGTAGCACCATGGCTTCTTCATGAGATAATGTGTGACAGATCCCATACTGACCCATACCATACTTGAAGTGTTTGCTGATTCCAAATTGTTTTGTAAAATCTGACAACAATACTATATTTTGAGCCGATACCTTATCAGGAGAAGGAACAAAGTGATCTTCTGCAACCCAGACTTTGGATGCGTCCCAAAGTTTCTCTATCTTCATCCCTTTTTTCTTTAGTTTCTCAAATACAGCAATTACTCCAGGTCCTGAAACATCATGCATCATTACCTTATCTACATTTACAAAAACTACATCATCTGGCGATAGGCTTGTTTTTCCAGACGCCCTAGCAAGTATCTTTTCGGTTATGTTCATTCCTAGATGTAGAAAATGCATGTTTTTGAAATTAAAAGGTTTGGAGGAGAAGGCTAAAAAGTCTAAGAAAGGCAGTATTGTCATGTCTATTTCAGTACAGACTATAAAATCAGATCTTAAAACACAAGATTTTGATCTATTTGAAACTTTAGTGGATTTACTACAAAGATCACAGATTAAATTAGAAAATGGTGATGTTCTAGTTATTTCAAGTAAATATGTTGCAAACTCTCAAGGAAGATTAATCGAATATGAAAAAGTCATGTCATCCAAAGAATCAAGAATACTTGCAACAAAATTTCATCTTAATCCGAAAATTGCTGAGATTATTTTGAGAGAGTCTGATGTAGTTTTTGGAGGAGTTCCTGGTTTTGTAATTACCTCATCTGATAATATTTTAGCTCCAAATGCAGGAATCGATAAATCAAATGCACCTAAAGGAAAAATAATTCTATATCCTATTGACTCATATCAGATTGCAGAGCAACTACGACGCAAATTTTTCTTAAAGTTTTCTGTACATATTGGCATACTAATAATAGATAGCAGATTGATGCCTGCAAGAGTCGGAACAACGGGTGTTGCAATTGCTTGCGCTGGTATTGAGCCTCTTTCTGACATTCGCGGTCAGAAGGATCTACATGGAAATCCATTAAAAGTTACTTTTCAAGCTGTAGCAGACAATCTTGCATCTATTGCAAACCTCAAGATGGGTGAAGGTTCAGACGGCACTCCCATTGCTTTAATAAAAAATTCAGACGTGAAAATTACAGACAGAAAGATAAGTCAACATGAGATGGCTATTTCTTACGAACAGTGTGTATACATGCGCGGATTAAAGACAAATAATAAACACACCTAGGGTTTTAATATAGGAAAATTAGACCGCAAGCTATGGTAGAATTTCTGACCAGATATCCAAAGACGATTTCTCTTTTTGATGGCGTACGACATAAAATTAACGTCGATCATAAGGTGGGTGTAGAGCAGCTTACTATAGTGGTCAGAAAAAATGTTGATGAACTTTTAAGAATCTTTTCAAAAGAAGGTTTTACTCATGTAAAGTTTGAACATAAAATGCCTTTACAAATTGGAAGTGGTCTCACTTTAAAACTGAAAAAACCTTGGGAGATGCATGTAAGACTGCTTGAAATGAAAAAAGAACTTATAGCAATACAAGCAGAAGTTGAAGTATCAAGGGATTATTTGCAACACCTTTTCTGTCAAAGAACGCCTGTTTTTTATGAAATAGAAACGCTTCTAAAAAAACACCAAATAGAATACAAGATTTGGAATGAAAAAATTAAAAAGTATGTTCATACGGTACTTGATAATTATAGAGTGCAGCTTACAACTCCAAAATTCCCTGTATTTGCATGGAAACCCATGGTATTTTTCATAGGAACTATAGGCGTATTTTATCTCTGGAAATATTTACAGACAATTTAGAACCTTTAATTAGATTTTTTAATTACTTAAAATGTTGGCGCAAGGATCCCTTGTAGCATCTTTAAAATACTATGGTGTTTCTCCATGGGAAATCGAAGTTCTATATGGATTATTACATGACATGTTTACAGTAGAACAACTTGAGACAGAACAAGATGAAGATTACTCAACCATGATGGATGTATATTTTCCATTAGAATTTAGTGATGAGTTTTTCAGATGGTTTGGTCATATGAGATGGGATAAAGTCAAAGGAATATTGAAAGAGATGAAGAGGCGTAGAGGAGGAGGCAAAAATATTAAAATTTACATACGTTTTTCTGGAAAACCAAATATAAAATTTATTGTAGATCTTGATGAACATCGTTGGTTTAACACAGCTATAGAAAAAATTGATTTTATTTTAGAATTATTACAATATCAACTAGATCCACAAAAAATTCCTCAAAACATTACAGACATAGTTTACATGTTTGACAAGTCTACTGGTAGATGGCGATTAAACACAGCATTTTCTAATGATAAAAAATATGTCATTATAGAAAACGAGTGGAAACTTGTCACTTGAGATCTTTTTGCAATGGTTCTAACAAGGAGTTCAATTCTTTGTATTTTTTTTCTATAAAATCAAGCGATTCTTCGAGTTTTTTTGATTTACCATATTTGTATCGAATGAGTTCTCTGTGTCGCCAAAAATTTTTACCATCTCCGACTGAAATAGTGCTAAAGTAATCAGGCCCCTTTATGCTATCAGGAATTTTTATGCTGTATGGAAAAATGAATTCTGCCATAAACCATTCATCACCATCAGGATAATCACTTCCTGTATCAATATCAAAAAAGAGATGTAAAAGATTTGTTTGCATAAGACCGTCATCTTGTATTGATGGATGTTTTATGTTAGATTTTTTAAAATCTAGATTCAAAAGACGAGTTTCAAAGTAACCCTTGATTATGGATTTACGAAAGACTTTATTTGCTTCTGAAAGATTCAACGGTAAACTATTCTCCCTCTCAACCTGCTAATAACTTATTTTATGACGGTGATTTGAGTAACCTTTCTAGTCATTCCAGAAATTGCATTAGAGGAAGATGTAAAGCTCTCTGTGGGCAAGCCAGATTGAGTCGACTAGGTTGCATGTCATTACGAGTAACAAAAATTTTCATATCTTTTTGAACTACAACATATGTAAATAATTTATCTGTTAGACCTCTAGCGAGTCTAAGATCTTTGAAATATCAGTTATTGATTTTCCATTAGAGGAGATGGGTTGTATTGCAGGCGGGTTTTCAAGATAGTTTGGTACTCTATCGGCTATTCTTTCTCCATATGGAGCTACAAGCTCATTTTGGTAGAATATACCAGTTGGAATTTTTGTATCCCATTCACTTGATTTGATGAGTGCTTGCGTTATTTTTTCGTTTACTTCACTTTCAGAACCATAATGGACTATAGGGTCATAACCAGTTTCTTCTAGTTTGTAGATTCTTGGTTTTGGTTTTTGGGTAACTTCATCAACATTGTCTAGCCCTGCAAACCAATCCCTGGTATTGATATCATTGTATGTTGGACACGGTTGCAGTACATCTAAAAAGGCGAGTCCTTTGTGTTTAACCGCCGCTATAATTAGATCCTTGAGCTGCCTTACATCGTACGCATATCCTCTCCCTACAAAAGTAAAACCACTTGCTATTGCTAGTCCTATTGGATTAACAGCTTGGTTTACGTTTGGATTAGGCAATGATTTTGTCTTTTCCCCTAAGCGAAGGGTTGGAGATGCTTGTCCTTTCGTTAGACCATATACTGCATTATTGAAAATAATGTATGCCATGTCAACATTTCTCCTACCTGCAGCAACGAAATGCCCTGCACCTATTCCTAAACCATCACCATCTCCACCTGCAGCTATAACTGTCATGTCAGGGTTTGCAAGCTTTGCACCTTGTGCAAATGTTAAGACTCTTCCATGTAGAGTATGTACACCAAATACATTTACAAAATGAGATGTTTTACCAGAACAACCTATTCCAGAAAATATTGCTGCCATGTGTCTTGGAATCTTCATTTCTGTTAACGCCATTTGTATTGCATTTACAATTCCGAAGTCACCACATCCTGGGCACCAATCATTGTGCACATCTGTTTTGTAATCAGCTAATTTAGGCTCCATATGTCAACACCTGTGTTTTTTCTGCTTCGTTCTGTAGAATTTTTTTTAGCGAGTCATAGATTTCTGTGCTAGTCATAGGCCTACCAGTGTATTTCAAAATGTAATAGTCTACCTTTTTATCCAAATGTTCATTTAACAAAGAACCAAGTTGTGCAGCCTGGTTTGCTTCAATATCGATTATGATCTTTGTTTCTTTAAGAAGTGATTTTATACGATCTGTAGGAAATGGTTGTAATAGTTTTAGTTGGATAAATCCAACACTAAGTCCTTCTTTCTTTAACATGTCAATAGCATCTAGAATCGGCCCTTTGGTAGAACCCCAGCTTAATACACAAAATTCGGATGTTCCATAACTTATTGCTTGGTCGTCTTTTGGGATTTTCTTTAAAGCAAGATCAAGCTTTGATGCTCTCTTGTTCATCATTTGAACTCGATTTATTGGATCTTCTGAAATATGACCAAATTCATCACTCTCATCACCGGTATTCCAGAAAATACCATTCTCAAGCCCTAATTTTGACCGTGGCGAGATACCGTCTTCTGTAAAGGAGAATCTTTGGTAACCATCTTTTTCTATTTTTTCAAGTAGTTTACCTCTATCTATCATTATTAAATTTGGATCAAATCTTTTGCAGGTGGTTATTGTGCTTGCAAGAAATTTATCTAACATGTGTATTACTGGCATTTGAAAGTACTCTGCAAAGTTGAAACATTTTGTAGTATCATAGAAGATTTCTTCTACATCACCTGATGCAAATACAATTTTTGGAAAATCACCATGTCCTGCATGTATAGCAAACATGAGATCATCTTGACCATGTCTTGTTGGCAAACCTGTTGATGGACCACTTCTTTGATACAGTGTAACTACAAGTGGTACTTCGTTTATTCCAGCCCAGCCAAGAGCTTCGGCCATAAGAGAAAATCCGGGTCCAGATGTACTTGTTGCAGATCTTGCGCCTGTTAGTGCAGAACCAATAACCATGCCAATTGCAGAAATCTCATCTTCAGTTTGTACTACAAGTGTTGAGCCGGGACGATTATCTTTTACATCAAAGACTTCTTTTGATTCCAAGAATACACTTTCGTCAGATGCAGGTGTAATAGGATAGTATGATTGAAATCTACATCCACAAGCCATCTTGCCAAGTCCAGTTGCTTGGAAACCTTGAACTAGGATTGTGTTTGATTCTTTTTGAATTTCTGGAATAGAATATTTGAATTTTGGAAACTTGACTGTTGCAAAATTATAGCAGTAGTTTGCCGCTTGTTTGTTTAGCTCTGCGATTTTCGGTTTACTAGAAAAAATAGCCACAACTGATTCTAAAAGTGGTCTAGAGGGCATGCCTAAAAATCCAAGCGAGATAGACACGGATAGTACATTTAACATTCTAAACATGTTCTTTACAGATGGGTTTTGAGTCTCTTCTGCCAGACTGGCTAGAATGTCTTTAAAAGAAACAAGATGAATTGTAACACCCCTTTCTTTGCATATATCCAATAACCCTTGAACCGAAAATTCTTTGTTTTTAGAAGAAAGTCGTTCCACCAACCTAGACTTGAAAAAAGCTTCCAGTGTAGGAACTTCATCAACCTTGATTTGTGCCAGATCAGAATCACAGATTATTGCACCATCATCGTATACGTCTTCAACATGTCTAAACAAAGTTTCGGCGTCAAATGCTACGAGTACAGTTATACCCTTTACATTTGATCTAATCTTTTTATCAGAGATCCTAACTGCAAAGTAGCTGTGTTCTCCTTTAATGTTTGAATAAAATTCTCGTTTTCCAAATATTTGTAAACCAGTTAC
Organism: uncultured Nitrosopumilaceae archaeon; assembly: GCA_964434855.1. Classification (GTDB taxonomy): domain Archaea; phylum Thermoproteota; class Nitrososphaeria; order Nitrososphaerales; family Nitrosopumilaceae; genus UBA8516. The sequence continues at coordinate 70,604 of CAYSWR010000002.1, forward strand.
AGCACATGCACGTGCAAAGATATTGGCAGCTGATTCAACACCACTTCCTTGCGGACCACCTATAACCCATGTTATGTCTGTTGATTGCACATCTAGTCTTGCTTTTTATCAGATATTAATGGTACGATATAATTAACCACCAGTTGCTGCATCAAAAAGTGCACACTCACATTTATCACGTTC
>CAYSWR010000003.1:0-16918 GCA_964434855.1 uncultured Nitrosopumilaceae archaeon
TGAGTTCTGTTTCATTTAGTCCAATAGAAATGAATTTCGTCGATGTTGGTGCTTTCCCAAATCCAAAGTCGCCCCGTGTTGTGTGGATTGGTGTTGATAAGGATGCTGCAAAAAATCTTGTTGAGCTTGCTGTGCAAGTTGAAGAAAAACTACGTCCATTGGGATTTAGAAGCGACAAGCCATTCAAACCACATTTGACCATATTTAGAATCAAGAACAGAATTAATGATATTTCTCAAGAGTTGAACAAGTTTAGTGCGTTAGAGATTGGCCATGAGACTATCTCTGAGTTAAAGTTTAAGAAAAGTATCTTAACACCAACTGGGCCTATATACTCTGATTTACAGGTGGTAAAAGCAAGACAATGAAAGTTTTAGAACAAGCAAGAAAAATTTCCATACCTATTGAAAAAGAACAAGAAAAGATAAAGAAAATTTCTGAGCTGTCAATTCAATTAGTAAAGCAACAAGCAGAAAGGTTTTCTGAAGTTACTGGTGTGGAGATTGGAGGATCTTATGCAAAGGGAACTTGGTTATCAGGCGAAGTAGATCTGGATGTTTTTGTTAAACTAAAAAAGGATGTAGATGAAAAAACATTCGAGTCCATTGGAAAAACCATTGGTTTTGATTCTCTAAAAAAATTCAAACCATATGTAAGATATTCAGAACACCCCTATGTTGAGGCCGAAATAGAACACACACGCGTAAACGTCGTACCATGTTATGATGTTGAGATTGGAAGTTGGAAGAGTGCTGCAGACAGGTCTTCATTTCATACGAAATTCATACTACAATCACTTGATCAATCAAAAAAAGACGAAGTTAGATTACTCAAAAAATTTCTAATAGGAATTGGAATCTACGGTGCAGAAATTGCAAAAGAGGGGTTTGGTGGGTATGTAGCTGAAGTGCTTGTGCATCATTATGGAAGTTTTCTAGGAGTGCTTGAGGCAGCATCTAGTTTTGTGCCACATCAAGTAATAGGAAATCCAACGAAAAAATTCGATACTCCTCTCATAATAATAGATCCTATAGATAGCAATAGGAATCTTGGAACTGCGGTCTCAGCCGAAAGTGTTGGCAGATTCATACTTGCCTCAAGAGCATTTTTGAAAAAGCCTTCTTTAGCATTTTTCAAGCCACAACCAAGAAAATTAAACAAGAAAAATTTGGATAATACTGTTATTGTAAAATTCAATTACAAGAAACGCAGTCCTGATATAATTTGGGGTCAGATAAAGCGTGCAACCACTGCAGTGGCAGGCCAGCTTGATCTTTCAGGTTTTGAAGTATTAAGGAAATCCTCCATTACAGATGAAAAGTCAGAAGCTGCATTACTCTTTCTTTTGCGCTCACCAAACATTGAAAAAAATGTGATAAGAAGGGGACCTGATGCTTTTATGAGAAAAGAATCTGAAAACTATATTGCAAAAAATTCTAAGAAGAGTCAGGTTATGTGGGTTAACGATGCGGGTAAAATTTTATCTTTGCAAGAAAACGCATATCATAATGCAAAAACATTTTTGCAGTATCTTTTGAAAAAAAATCTTTTAACTTCTGGTATACCAAGTGGTTTAGTCAAAGACATCAAGCATGACTTTAAGATACTAAATGGAAGACAGACAACAAGCAAATCCATTAAAAAGGCTCTATTGGAGCTTATCACTACAGATGGACTTGTCTTTGGTTCCCCTTAGCAAACTTGCAGAGGAACCATATTCTACAATACTTGGATATCCAAAGGCAACAAGACGCGAGCTTACAAGCAGAATTGCAGAGCTTAGAAAACTTGGCATCAAAGGCATCTCATTTACAGGTCAAGCCATGCTCAACTCTCTCAACATATTAGGAAAGGGATACGTTGGAGTTGTGGTTTTATCAAAATACAAAACAAAAGAGGTTGCTTTGAAGATACGTAGAATTGATTCCAGTAGGTCTGAAATGGATAGTGAAGCACGACTTTTAAGACTTGCAAACGAAGTAGGAGTAGGCCCAAAGCTCATAGCTAACAGCAAAAATTTCATGATAATGGAATATCTTGAGGGAAGAAAAATAGTTGATTGGATTGGAGAGTTAAAGGGCAAAGGAAGTGCTGCCAAACTTAAATCCGTGGTAAAAAAAGTGCTGGAAGATTGTTATAATTTAGATAAGATTCGTCTTGATCATGGCGAGCTTAGTCATATACACAAACATGTGATTGTTGGAAAATCAATTTCTATAATAGATTTTGAAAGTGCTAGTGTTAATAGAAGAGTTTCAAATGTTACATCAGCAACTCAAAGCATCTTCATAGGATCTGGAATTTCCAAACTTGTAAAAAAAATAATTAAAGAACCACAAAAAGGAAAATTAATCTCTTCTTTAAGAAAGTACAAAAAGGAACAGTCGCGCAAAAACTTTGAAGCAATCCTTCAAGTATTGGGGTTAGAAAAAACATGAGTATACAAAATTTGAAAACTCGTACTCTAAAAATTTCTCTTGTTTTAATAATTTCTGCATTCGTAGTTGAGCTTACTGTAGGAATATACTCTAACAGTCTTGCATTAATTACTGATAGCATTCATGCAGTCTTGGACTCTTTTGTTACTGCAATCTTACTTCTTGCAGCCAGATGGGCAATAAAACCACCAGATCTTGAGCATACGTATGGTCATGGCAAGATAGAAACCATGGGTGGGTTTATTGGTGGAATAATAATTCTTTTCATCGCAGCTTTTTTCATATACGAGTCTATTGAGAGATTCCAAAATCCCCCCCAGGTTTTGCCTGGCATCTTTGCTGTGTGGGCTGCGGTATACACACTTGGTACTGATGGAGTAAGAATCACGATTCTTGGTAGAGCACTAAAAAAAGTAGAAGGCTCGACTACTCTCAGAGCAGACCTCTATCATGCATTTATGGATATGGGTTCTACAATGGTTGCAATAATTGGAATTTTGCTTGTGGCTGTTGGATTCAACCAAGGAGACATCATTGCAGCATTAGTCTTAGGAACACTTCTTGTTATTTTATCTCTAAAACTAATCCACAAAACTGCACTAGAGCTTACAGATGCAATTCCCCAAAGCATGGTTAAAAAAGTCCAAAGTATCGTTAGCAACACCAAAGGAGTAATGAATACTGAATCAATTCAGATGCGCAGATCTGGCCATGAAATTTTTGCTGATGTCATAATATCTTTAAGTGGAGCTGCAAGTTTTGATGAAGCCCATAAAATTAGTAGTAACGTAGAAAAAAATATTATAAATTCAATTTCAAATGCTAAAGTAACTGTTCATTTTGAACCAACTTGGAAAGATGTTCCTCTTGATTCTAAAGTAAATAGTATTGCGTCTTCTGTAAAAGGTGTAGAAGGTGTTCATAATGTCAATTCATCCACATCAAAAGAGGGAATTTTCATCAGCTTACACGTATTAGTAGATAGGAACATGTCACTTGAAGAGGCTCACAAGGTTTCAGATGATATTGAGAAACAGATTCGAATTGCAGTATCCAACATAAACCACATTACAGTGCATTTGGAACCTTATGTCTCAATACCAAAAACCCCACCTATAGAAGATCTTACTATAGAAGAACAAATAGCAAAAACAATCAAAGAATATCCATCAGTTAAAAAAATTGGCAGAGTTATCACTCTTCAACTTCAAGATATTTTCAAGATCGACATAGATTGTTCCTTTGAAGGGAATCTTTCAATTGAAAAAGTTCATGATATTACGTCAGAAATTGAACATAAAATAAGAAGTCAGATTAAAAATGCCATAGTAACAATACACCCAGAGCCAAATTAAAGAATGAATCCAAAAGCAGTTACTTTTCTAAAACAAGACCCCAAGCTTACAAAAATTATTGAGCGTATAGGAAATTATCAGATTAAAAAAAGAAACAATCACTTTGCTACTTTGGTTGAATCAATAATATCTCAACAACTTGCAAGCGGCGCTGCAGAAGCCATACTTCGTAGATTCAAAAAATTATATCCTAATTTTCCAAAACCTGCCCAGATTCTAAAAACAAAAGATTCCAAGTTACGTGCTGTTGGACTATCAAAAATGAAAGTTGAGTATCTAAAGGATCTTGCAAAAAAAATTGAAGATGGCCATATTGAAATCAAATCCTTGTCTAAGATGCCAGACAATGAAATAATTGATGAACTTACTCAAGTGAAAGGAATAGGAGTATGGACAGCACAGATGTTTTTGATCTTTTCATGTGAAAGATTGGATGTATTACCTACAGGCGACCTTGGATTACGAAAGGGTGTGCAGATGGCTTTTTCCTTACCTGAACTACCAACACCCAAGCAAGTAGAAGAGATAGGTAGCAGGTGGAGGCCATATCGTAGTGTAGCTACATGGTATTTGTGGAAAAGCCTACAGAAATTCGATAATATCGGATAGGAATCGAGTCATCATATTAAAAACTGTAATGGGGCCGGCCGGACTTGAACCGGCGACCTCTAGCACCCCAGGCTAGAATCATGACCAAGCTAGACTACGGCCCCTCAAGTTGCTGGCAATAGTGAAATTATTAAATCGTAGGATCAAAACTAGAATGATTAAAATCAAGTCACTTGTTGTTTAAAGTAATGAAGATCTGTTCTATCTGTAAAAAAATTTCAGCGTCTGATGAAGATCATCTTGATTGTGTAGAGAAAAGAAGAGTTGAGCTTGAAGCTAATGATTTCAAAGAATCAATCCCAGAAAAACTGAATATTAGTAAAAGTGATGAAGTTGATAGTGGAATCAAAGGAATATTAGATCATTTGTCACGAGAAAAAAGAAAGTCATAACCATTTAGTAAGTCTGTCTTTTTCAAATTTTTCTTTATCTTTAAAATTCTGTTCATTAGGCTGTTTCAGTAAAGTTATTGGATTAGGAGTCGCAAACATGTCAACTTCCAAGTATCCTGCAACTCTCTTACCCATTTCAACAAAACAGCCACCCTTCCCATCAAAGATTGCCTTTTCTTGTTCTTGTCGTATCTTTGATATTATGTTTCTAGCAACAGTAATTCCTTCTCCTTCAGCAAAAATTCCTGCCTTTGGGACTGCAATTTTATCCGTTACCATTATTTCATTTACATCACCAATTGCATAAACATTTTCAAAATTTGTTTTGCATGTTCGATCAACTGAAATGAATTTTCCTTTTTGTGCAAGTCCAGAATCTACAATGACTGTAGGAGCCTTATGTGGTGGAATTGCTATGAGAAGGTCAAAGTTGGTTTCTGAATTTTCAAAACGTAAAGTATTCTTTTCAACTGAAGTTGTTTTGTGTAAACCATGAAAGTTGATATTCTTTGATTTTAGTAATTGCAATAGTTCTTCGCTTACTTGAGGTCCTGCTGCTGGCAAAGTTATTGGCGCAGGACTGTAAAAATCAATTTGTACAGAGTTACCTGTTCCCAAATCATTTAACATGGAACGAATGAGAAGAGCCGCCTCATATGGTGCGGGTGGACATTTGTAAGGCATGCCAGTGATAGCTATCGCTATTTTGCTAGATCTTATTTTCTTAATAGCTTCACGAATTTTTGGTACATCTTTAATTTCATATAAAATTAATCCATGTTCAGAAAGACCGTTTATCTGTTCTGGTGCAAGGTCTACGCCTAATGCAACTATCAAGTAATCATATGATAGTTCTCTAGATTTTGTTGTAATAGATTTCTTTTTTGGATCTATTTTTATTATTTCTTCATTAATAAAATCAATGCCTTTTTTTGTTATAGATTGTAACGGTTTTTTTGAAAACTCAAATTCTCTAGTGCCATTTAAGATCCAAAGTTTTACTAGACCCATCATAAAATAATCTTTTTTATCAATTATTGTAATTTTAACATCCATCGGAAGATTTTGCCTTAACTCATTAGCTGATGCAAGACCGCCAAATCCACCACCTAGAATCAGAATGTTTGTTGGTTTAATAGATAACACCGGATCAAATTATCTTTCCTGTTGAGTTGGTCTGACCATGATTTCGTTAACATTGACATGTGGTGGTGATTCAACTGCAAACATTATTGCGTTTGCAATGTCTTCAGATTTCAGAGTTTCTATGGTTTGCGCATATTTCATAAAAGATTCTAACGCCTTGTCGGTAATTGTATTAGTAAGCTCTGTTGCAACGATTCCTGGTTCAATAGTTGTTACTCTGATATTATTTCTAGTGCTTAGTTCTTGTCGTAAACCTTCGCTGAATGCTCTCACTGCATATTTTGTTGCACAGTAAACACTACCGGCAGCAAAGACAACTCTACCTGCAATTGATGAGAGATTAATAATATGACCAGAATTTTGTTTTATCATATACGGTACTGCAGCTCCAGTACAGAATAGAACACCCTTTATGTTTACATCCACCATTTGTTCCCATTCATCAATTTTTAGACTCTTAACAAAACTGAGAGGCATTATGCCAGCATTATTAACTAGTATATCTATACGACTCCATTTTTTTATCACAGAATCAATTAGTGATTCACAGTCCTTTCGTTTTGTAACATCACAAGTAACAAGTAAGCATTGACCACCGCTTTTCTTAATTTCATTTTCTAATTGTTGAAGGCGATCAGTTCTTCTTGCAGCAATTGCTACTTTAGCTCCTGCTTTAGCTAAAGCCAAAGCGGTAGCATATCCTATACCACTACTTGCACCTGTTACTATTGCTATTTTATCTTTGATCAATGAAAATCTGCTGTTTATCACAGCATATTGTGTAAATATGTTTTGTTAACATCATGGATTTATGTTGATTAAATTGATTTTTATAATAATCGTTTTCAAAAAGTTTTGACATATTTAGTAAACTGATTGCCCTGGTTTTATCTTTGCAATTCTTGCTTGGTATAGTAGTGCTATTGCTAAAGCTAAAAGAACAATAGCAGTAAGCCAATGTGCTACAATCAAAGTTACATATGCTATGGTAAATCCTATACACAAAACTCCTTGAATTACAAGTTTTACCCACGATTTGATTTTAAACGCTCTAGAGATAATTTCTATAACAAAGAGCCCAACAACTGGGTATATTGTAAGTAAGAGATAATCGATAATATCTATTCCCAAATGAGACATGCACGGTTGGAAGGAGTTTACGTATTTTTAGTCTTCCCAGCTAATTTTTAAAGCAATTTTCTTTCCAATGAGAGCAGTAGCATTCTCAAAAGGAAGAGTAGCTACGTCTTCTGCATCAAATGGGCCATATTTCTCTAGATCCGAGCCTACAATTTGGTCTATTGGTTTTAGAAATCTCACAACTATAGAACGCAGTTTGTGATTTTTTGATAAAGTTTCAAGAAGTTTTAATCTACCGTTTAGTGTTGCGGAAAGAACTATATCTTTTCGCTGACGTAATTCATCATCTGAATCAAGTACGTATCTCTCTTCATCTAGCAAGTTAGAATAATCTATCTCTTTTGATTTTACAGCTTTTTCAATCCTTATTTTTAAAAGAAGTGAAACCATGTCAGTTATTATCTTTACAAGCGAGTCTTTGATCTTTGATTCAATCCCATCATAACCTTGATTTTTTAACTTGCCAAGCATATCCGATATGTTATAGTAAAGATGTGAATCAATTTCTTGAACAGAATCATTTTGGATTTCTCGTAGTAAGATATTGTACAGAGAATTAACATCAATTTTTTTTATTTCAGACATTTGCACACCTAATAATCCTTAAATGGTAGACTCCTCGTGTTATGATGAAGGTGCTAAATTGCCATATAAAGTGATTGGTGGAGAGCCCACCGCAGTTTCTTATTCAGCTGATGAGGTTTTTGCAAAAATAAAACATGAACAAGTAAAATTTATCGATTTACAGTTTACAGGACTTACTGGAAGATTCCATCACACAACAATTTCCGCAAATCTGTTTACACCACAACAAATGCAAGATGGATTACCAAAGCTTGATGGTTCTTCAATTATCGGATTTGCGCATGTAGCTGATTCGGATCTTGTATTAAAACCAGACCCGAATACTTATGCGCCTATTCCGTGGATAACAAATGCTAAAACTGCAAGACTGATTTGTGATATTTACTGGGGATGGGATAAAGGTAGGCTTGAGAGTGATCCTCGATCAATAGCACAAAAGGCTGAAAAACACCTCATAACTCAGGGATATGATTTTAGCCTTTGGGGACCAGAAGTAGAGTTTTTCGTTTTTGATAAGGTTCACTGGGATGTTCTCACACCATACAAAGGTCAGTCATATTCAATAGAATCAAAGGAAGCCCCATGGAGTCAGGAAGGAACTGGATATCCAATGGGCTTGCAGGAGGGATATTATCCAAGTACCCCATCTGACACATTGACCGAATTTAGAAACGATTGTGTTGAATGTTTGAATGAATGTTTTGGCATATTATGTGATAACCATCATCATGAAGTTGCAACTGCTGGCCAGTGTGAAATTGATATTCGTTATGATCAATTAACAAATACTGCTGATGGTGCACAAACCTACAAGTATGTAGTAAGAAATGTTGCGCAGAAATTTGGCAAGGTCGCAACAATGATGCCAAAACCAATTGCTATGGATTCGGGTTCTGGCATGCACACAAATGTTAGTCTTTGGAAAGATGACAAGAATGTCTTTTTTGATAAAGACGATAAAGAAGAGATAAGTCAAACTGCAAGGTATTTTTGTGGTGGAATAATGAATCATGCAAGAGCATTAGCTGCTATTGTTGCACCAACCACAAATTCATATCACAGATTAGTTCCAGGTTATGAAGCTCCTGTATACATTGCATGGAGTCCAAGCAATAGATCTGCAATAGTAAGAGTTCCAGCACATTTTAGAGGAGAAAAATATTCAAAGATAAAACGATTAGAGTTTAGAGCGCCAGATCCCTCATCAAATCCTTATCTTGTCTTTTCTGCAGTACTTGCTGCAGGACTAGATGGAATAAAGAAGAAGATGGAGCCAGGAGATGCCGTACATGAAGACATTTACAAGATGAGTAGGGAGGAACGCGAATCAAAAGGAATCAAATCATTACCTGCAAATCTTGGCGAAGCACTTGATTCTCTTGAAAGTGATAGAAGGTTTCTCAATCCCATATTTACAAATGAAGTCATTGACAAGATAATTGAATTAGAAAGAAAAGATGAAAGAGAGGTATCCATACGACCTCATCCTCATGAATTCTATCTTTATTTTGATATCTAGATTATATCATACCAGAAATAGAAAATACTAGTAATAGTGCAATAGTTAGAATTACAAATCCTGCAATTAAGAAAGTTTTTTGCCTTTTTTCTGATATACTGAATTTATACAGACACCATGCTCCTCCAAGACCTACAAAAAGAATCAATACGCCAGCAACAACTTCATTTGCATTTGTGTTTTGTTCAATTATTGGATAAAACATTCCTGAAAGTAACGCAAAGAAGAATATCAAATACACATATTTTATGCCAGCAAGAATCAAGGTATTTTTTTGCATAAAATTTTGTATGAATAATTGCGCAAATAAACCTTATAGTGTAATTGAAAAGTTTTCTTGTAAAACTCTTACATATCCATAGGTGGCATTCCACCCATACCGCCCATTCCACCCATACCGCCCATTCCACCCATACCGCCCATTCCTTCTCCACCGCCAGGCGGGCCGCTTGACTTTGTAACTGCTATTACATCATCAATTCTGAGAATCATTGATGTTACTTCTGTAGCAGATAAAATGATTTGGATTTTTACAGAAAGCGGTTCAAAGATATCAGTTGAATGCATGCTTGCAACAACTCCCTTCATTACATCAATTCCAGTCCATTTGTTTCCTTTCAGTTGTTTTGAACGTAATGATGTTAAAGTATCAATTGGATCCATGCCAGCATTTTCTGCAAGAGTAATAGGAATAACTTCAAGTGAGTCTGCAAATTTTTCTACAGCTAGTTGTTCTCTGCCTTCAAGTGTTTTTGCCCATTCTCTTAGCTTTGTTGCTGCATAGGTTTCAGGAGCACCGCCACCTGCTACGATCATTGGTTTTTCTATAACGTCTTTAACAACCATGAGTGCGTCATGAACTGATCTTTCAACTTCATCAACAACTCTCTGTGAACCGCCACGTACAAGAATTGTTACTGCTTTTGGATGTTTGCAGCCTTCTACGAAAACCCATCTGTCTGTCTCAACTTTTCTTTCTTCAACGTTTTCTGCAGAACCTAAATCTTTATCGAATAAATCATCAAGATTAGTTACAATTCTAGCGTCTGTTGCTTTTGCGAGTTTTGTAAGATCGCTTTCTTTTATTCGTCTTACTGTAAGTATGCCTGCTTTTGCAAGATAGTGTTGTGCGATATCATCAATTCCTTTTTGACAGAACAGTACGTTGGCGCCTGATGCAATAACTTTGTCAACCATGTTTTTGATCATTTTGTTTTCTTCATCCAAAAACGATTTCATTTGTTCGGGACTTGATATGTTGATCTTGGCATCAAATTCAGTCTTGTCAATTTCTAAAGCATTGTTAATTAAAGCGATTTTTGCATTTGAAATCTTTTTTGGCATACCACTATGAACCACTTCTTTATCAAGAATAATTCCTTTTGTAAGAAGAGTATCTTTTATAGAGCCGCCAGCTTTCTTTTCCACTTTAATATCATCAATATCTACTCTGTATCCATCCTCGATTTTTTCTGCTACTGCAAGCACAGACTTTACTATCATATCCGCAAGACCAGCAGAATCCTTTCTAACTAGTTTTGTCTGCATAGAGGTTCTTGCAATTTTGCTAAGAATTTCCTTGTCCGTTGGTTGCACTCTGTCTGCCATTTTTTCTAATAATTGAATTGTTTTTTGTGCAGCTTTTCTATATCCATCTACAATTATGGTTGGATGAACGTCTTGGTTTATCAGAGATTCAGCATTTTCTAAAAGTGCACCTGCAAGAATTACAGCAGATGTGGTTCCATCTCCTACCTCATTATCGGTCGTTTTTGCAATTTCAACAAGCATTTTTGCGGCAGGATGCTGTACATCAATTTCTTTTAGAATTGTAGCGCCATCATTAGTAATTGTAACATCACCTAAAGAATCTACAAGCATTTTGTCCATTCCTCTTGGACCAAGACTTGTCTGTACAATTTCAGCAATTAGTTTTGCTGCGGTGATGTTATTTTTCTGTGCATCACGGCCCTTGGTCTGTCGAGCTTCATCTTTTAATATAACAACAGGAATTCCACCCTGAGCGTTTTGCATACTCATGTTGTACTAGAGCCATTTTTTCCCTTTTTATGTCTTTTTTAAGTTTAAATCATAACGACGCCCGATTTTTAAAAAATTTTATTTCGATGTTTTTAAATTAGGATAATTCAACCCTCAGGGCATGACACGATCTTCCCCCAGGGAATCTTACAAAGAGGTGTTGGCTTTGCTAAAAGAACATAACAATTGGTTTGCAAATTCAATTCCTCTCATTGCAAGTGAAAATGTTTCAAGCCCTGCAGTAAGAGAAGCGGCTATTTCGGATTTTGCAAATAGATATGCAGAGGGTTGGCCAGGTGAGCGTGTTTATGCTGGTTGTACCTATATTGACAAGGTAGAATTCAAGTGCATTGAGCTTGCAAAAAAATTGTTTAGGGCAGAGTTTGTTGATGTAAGACCAATCTCTGGAGTTGTAGCAAATCTTTCAATTTATTCCGCCTTTACAAATCCTGGCGATGTCATGCTTGCACCCTCTATTCCATCTGGGGGTCATATTTCTCATGGTAAAAAAGAGCATTCTGGTACAGCTGGTCTTGTGCATGGGTTGGATATTGAATATTATCCATTTAACGCGGAAGAGATGTCGCTTGATGTAGATAAAACAAAACAAAAGGTCGTTGAGCTTGAAAAAGCTGGCAGATTACCGAAACTTGCTATGTTTGGAGGTTCTGTCTTTTTGTTTCCACATCCTGTCAAGGAACTTGCAGATTTTTTAAAGGGATACAAGATGTTTGTCAATTATGATGGTGCGCATGTTGCAGGACTTATTGCGGGTGGGCAATTCCAAGATCCATTAAGAGAAGGAGCAGATGCCATGACTATGAGTACTCATAAAACTTTGTTTGGTCCACAAGGAGGAATGATTGTATCTTTTGAAAAATATGCTGAAAAGATCAAAAGGGCTACGTTCCCTGGTATGACTAGTAATCACCATCTTCATCATGTAGCTGGAAAAGCAATCGCATTTGCGGAAATGATCGAGTTTGGAAAAAAATATGCAAGTCAGGTTGTAAAGAATGCAAAGGCACTAGCACAAGCTTTAAACTCATTTGGTTTTGGAGTTTTAGGAGAAAAACGAGGATTTACCAAATCTCATCAAATTGTACTAAATGTGCTTTCATTTGCTGATGGAGGTGCAATTGAGGCAGATCTTGAGAAGGCTAACATAATTGTAAATAGACAAATTATTCCTGGTGATATAAAAGCAGGTAGAAATTATTTCCATCCTGGAGGAATAAGACTTGGAGTTGCTGAGCTTACTAGGCTTGGTATGAGAGAGTCAGAAATGAAACAAGTTGCAGAATTTATCAAAAAGGTGGTAGTAGATAAAAAAGACAAAAAGAAAGTTGCATCTGAAGTCAAGTCATTCAGAAAGAACTACCAGAAAGTACATTACTGTTTTGATAACAAGATTGGCGCTTATGAGTACATCAAACTACGTTAGCATAATCAGTTAGAAGAGACTGTTCACTTTCCTCTTTCCCAAATACTAACTCTAATTCATCTAATAGACCAACAACTCTTCCTCTCAGATATGGATCAACTTGATATTTACCAAGTAATCTCTTTGCAAGTTTGAGATATTTTTTCACAGAAGGTCTTGTCACTGTCTGTATGAGTTTGCTGCCACACTCATTACAATTCCGTGATAGTGGAATTCTTCTGTAACTAGCACCACATGTAGTACACCTAAATGATTGCCCAGAATATGCCCTAAGATTACCCATAATATCTGGTAACAAATGAGTTGTCATTACCATGGATACTACTTCATTTGGATCTACGGCATCAATTATTTCGGCTGTTCTAATTTGCATGTCAAGTTTTTCCAAAAGTGAACCTAATGTAGAATATGCACTCCGAGATCTGGATGTAGTAAGTGTTGATGTCTGGTGTGTAAAGTAATGCCCGTAAAACTGTTTTTCTGTTTCTAGTCTTGATTTAAGGGTTTCAATCCCTTTTACCTCACTTGCTTTTTCTTTTGCAAGGGTTGCTTCAAAAAATGAGAGTGGTAATGCTTTTTCAACCTCAAAGTTATGTGCTTGTCTTTGAACTTCTTGTGGTATGACAATTGGTTGTATCAATAATGGTGCATCCATCAAACCACCTATCCTGTCTGATAGAAATTGTCTTGAAAAGTTAAGCAAGCTATCCATTAATAGCATAATTGAGTCAGCATCACCATCTGCATCACGCCTTTTTGCAGAATGCCACACTGGTGTACCATAACAAACATGTGTATTGGTATATCCTATTATTCGTCCTACAATTCCAACTGAGGTGTGAGGAGCTAATCCAATTATCAAATGCCCAACAAGATCATTATTATTTTTGATTTTGTAAAAGGCAGGATGTCCATATAGCTTTTCTAATTCTTTATCAATATATTGCGATGTCTTTACCAGATATTCCCCACAGTCATATGGGATGATTAAATCTTGCATCATGAGCTCGACGGTCTGATCTACACTAACAAGTGGTTTTCCATCAATGTCATAAGTATAGCCAAACTCAACAAGCTTTTCAAGTGATGTTCCAACCCAACTAGGTTTAAAATGAGTTAGTGGTGCATTTGTTGCGTCAAACCTTATTGTCCCATCTTTGAACACACTAAGACCTAGACTTTGTCTAATGATTCCTTTCTCAAGTGGTTCTCCAATTCGGTCTTGATTGATAAGTTCACGTACTCCCTTAAACGGTTCCTGAACTCGTATGCCTGTTTTTTCCTGAGATAGAAGCAGTTGTTCCTTGAGAGGAAAGGCCTTGTAGCCATGCAGGGCTCCTTTTTTCTTGCATTTGCCACAAAAATCAGAGTCAAGTTCTGCTCTACAATTAGGGCAAATGAAAATTACTGATGTCTTGTTACCACATTTTGAGCATGCTATTCCAATAGATGGCACGTTACAGTTTTTGCATATTCTGTTACTGATGTTACAGTAAAAGTTAGGTTGCTTTGAAGCTTTGATCAAATCACGTGATGCGCCACCCTTACTGCCTACAGGAAATAGGGTGTGTACTGGGGGTTTCATTTTCCTTTCAGCAGCTTTTTCTGGTCTTCCTACTCTAACACCAATTGCTGTTGAAAATTTATCCCGAATTTTGATTTTAGTGGTTTGTGTGATCATCTGTAACACAGTAAGCGATCTATCAAACTGGATTGGTTTTCTAAATAATAGATAATAGAAAATTCTAGCTTCTGTGGATTTTAGTATGATGGATTCCCCAGAAATTTCGTGTGGGACCCCAAGCTTTTCTAGTATTTGTTTTCCACTTTTTTGGTAGGTTATTAATTCTGGCTCTGCGCTTTGAGGGTGGAGTATTTGTTCAAATTCATCAGGTGATAGTTGCTCCCAAAAGTAGAGGTAATGGGGATGAAGAGGAATATCAAAATCTAGTGAGAGTTTGATTGCCTCGTCCAAGCTTGGGGTCTTTGAGAGAAATTCCAATAATTGAGTGTCTTCTGACTCGTATTTTCTGAGTTTTTCTTCTAATTCTGCTGCCCAGTATTCTTCTACATAACCAGTTGGTATAAGCTCTGCATTGTTTTCTAAAAAATCCCCATAGCTAATCAGAATATCACCAAGATGGAGTATTTTTTCAATCTGTCCTTTTAGACTGATTCCATGTGTGGTGTTTTTAATTTTTACAACGTTTCCATTTGCAAGTCTTACAATAGGAGTATCAAGCGAGTCTACAAAAGCAATGGTTGAAGCTTTGCCTGGGGTATCAAGTTTGATTTGTGTACCAACAGCTATGGTATGATCTAGAATTTCGGCAACAACAGGATGAATCCCAATTGATGCAAACCCAGTGTTGCAAGCTCTGCCATATCTTAATCTAAATCCCCCAAGTTTTTTTGGCATCGAAAGTACGGATCTGCCAGTTATGACTTCTCTCATCCTGTGGGCTGCAGCATCTTCGTCACCAGTTTGGATTGCCCCCTTGAGATCCTTTAGCCACCCCCAACCATCTAATTTATACAAATCAATGAGTTTTAGTAATTTTCTGGATTTGCCAATCAAACCATCATTTAGTACTCTTAATGCTCCTCCTCTCACTCTGTCTGTACTAATTCGAGTCATGTTTCTATGACTAACAATTTCAATAGGATCAGTATCAACACCATCTAGTTCAACTGGGAGGTTTGATATTACAGAAACAATGTCTTCGTCTGGAACATGATATTGAAAGTTACCCCCTTCTCTTTCGTATAGTCTTAATTCTTCAACAAACCTACCCGTTTCATCATCAAATGAGTTTGCCTGATATCTTTCCAAACCTGCTATTTTTCTAACATGGTCTGCAATTAGCATGGTAGATGCAGCTTCTGTCCCACCAGCCGACCTTATTGGTCCTGCAAAGGAGATAGACAGATAATTAGAACCATCACGATTTTGTTTTATCTTTACCTCATGAATTCCCTGCAGTGGAGCTATGGTAACCCCTTCTGTAACTATGGCAAGAGCCACTCTTACTGCCATGTCTAGATTCTCTTCTAATGACGAATCTGAACCAGTGTGTTTGCCAAGAGCAATTTCTTCTGCAAGGGTTAAGGCAGCAAGTTCTTTTGTGGTAGTTTGTATTAGTGCTCTGAGACGTTCAGTTACATCTATTTCATGCATTTTTGAGACGCGGTCTGCAAGGTCAAATGCAATCTTTGGTTCTACCATTACAGATGAGTCATGTAGGGTAGATTTTGCAGCTGCGGATTTTTCAAAGATAGAAAATACGGTGTTTGAGATTTTAGTATAATAATCAACATAATAATCAGGCATTGGGATTTCACGTAAACGCAGCACCACATTCTCAGACATGTTACTTCTTTACACTCTGGATAGTTTTTATAATATTGTTTAGGACTTTGCTACTTCCCTTTTCTACAAGTGTACCTATAACAATGGCATCAGCACCTGCTTTTACAAGCTCGCCTGCAGTCTGAGAACTTCGTATACCACCTCCGACGATCAAAAAGCCTTTGAAGACCTTCCGCACTGCCCGTACCATTTCTGGTTTAACATGAGAGGATGCCCCAGAACCTGCCTCGAGATAGACAAATCTCATCCCAAGGAATTGTGCTGAGAGAGAGTACATGGCAGCAATGTTTGCCTTGTCAAACGGTATACTTCTCACGGAACCTACAAACCAAGTTGATGTTCCTTCACCTATCACAATATAGGCTGTAGGTAGTGGTTCCAGACCAAATTTGAGAACGTTTGGGGCTGCAAGTGCCTGAGCTTGAGAGATGTAGTAGGGGTTCTCAGAATTCAAAAGTGAGCTAAACAGGATTGCGTCGGCATTTGGGACAACACCAGTAACATTGCCAGGGAAAAGTATAATTGGAATCTTTATTGATTTTTTTAAATTTTTAACAACTTCGGCCATACCAATTTGATCTGTAGCAGATGATCCACCAACAAGGATCGCGGCAGCACCAATCTTCTCCACATCTTTTGCAAGTTTTACTGTCGATTTTATCTTTGATATCTCTGAATCTATAAGGACAAAGAGTAATGCTTTCTTTTTCTTGAGTGTAGCCTTGAGGTAACTCTCTACGCTTTTCATAAGACAGGTTAATAGTGAACTTTTTAAAGTTTAACACAGTTAAGATATACAGAATTGTATAGCTATGGCCAAATCCACAAATCCAATTTTTAATAATATAATTAAACAAATTATAAAAAAATCATTATTTAC
>CAYSWR010000003.1:17018-58889 GCA_964434855.1 uncultured Nitrosopumilaceae archaeon
CAAATCCAATTTTTAATAATATAATTAAACAAATTATAAAAAAATCATTATTTACAGAGAGACAAGTTGAAATTATTTTAAATCAATTAAACATACAGAAAACCGATTTTAGTATAACAAAAGGGGCATATTATAGGCAGGTAAGTCAATCCAGGAATAAATTATTAGGATTGTATTATTCGGTTATCCTTCTTAAGGGCCTAGGCGTGCTCATTCCCGAGGATATTGATGTGATAAACAGACTCTCTGAACAAGTTTCTGTGATACAAAATAGTGATGTGTTTCCTGAAAAGGAGTATGAAATCACCTCTGTGATTGAAGCATTAGTAAATCGTGCCTGTAGGTTGTGATTTCTTCTATGTATGTTTAGAATATCATCAAGTTGTATGATATCTATTATGTTGTGATTGATGTGTATTGTGTGAAAAAAAATTGCTCAAATATGATAAATCACGATCTTCCATGAATTTTTGTGATGTTGGTAGAGATTCCTGATGTAGGTGTATTAATAGGCATTTTTATCGCATTTATGAGTGGTTTGTTTGCTGTGGTGATATACAACAAAATCAAACCTCTCATAAAGAGTGAGTCTGAACAGATAAGATCCTATACGGATCGCCTTCAGTATTATGAGAATCAGTTAATTGATATGAAAATACGCGTGGATTCTTTAGAATTAGATAGTGATGAGAGCACTCTAGATGTTCCAGTTAAGGTAGAAAGGAAACATGCCAAACTAGAACATGAGATGCAAGCACAAGAAGAACCGCAAAAGGAGCGCATGCGTAACATGAATTTTGGCAGTGCTACGGATTATGTCTTGAAGCTAATCACAGAGAAACCGATGACATCACGTGACATACAAATCACAATAGGTAGAACTAGGGAGCATACGTCAAGGATGATGAAGAAGCTTTTTGAAGAAGGTTTTGTTGAAAGAAATATGAAAACTAAACCATTTACCTATTACATAACTGACAAGGGTAAAACTAAGCTTGGTTTGGCAAAACTAGTCACACAACAATAATCAAAACCAGAAAATTTATCTATTTGACCTAATTCCTAGCCCAATTATTAATTTCATAAAATAATAAAACATTTAATACATAAATTAATTATTTAATAATATGACTGTGCAACAAAATGAGGAATTGGTCAAGATCACATCCGGTGGCACAATCTCTATTCCCAAACAGTTCAGGAAGTTCCTTGAACTACAAAAGGGAGATTATGTTAAAATCATAATGAGCCAAGACCATCTCATAATAAAGAAAGTATTAATTACATGAGATGGTTATTTTGTTAATGAATTAGGCTGTCTTTGTGTTATCTTTGCTATTTGATAGGCCCACTCTCTTCCTTGTTTTGTCCTTTCCACTCTGCCTTTTGAGGCAAATCTGGATAGGTATGTTGAGATTATACTTAGTTTGATCGGTTCACTATAATCATCCTCATATTTCTCAAGGACCTCGGATGAGGTGAATTTGCTCATGGGGAAGTGTTTGTCTATAATATTCCAGATCTTAGAACCTACTGAATCCAGAGTCGGTCCGTCTTGTGGTTCTTCAATGTTAATCAAATCCATTAATTCGAATATCTTTAGTACCTTATCCCTGGTCACGTTGCCTTCTACACTAAAGTTGTACTTGGCCCCATCAGCGTCTTCTAGGTCTATCTTAATCCTTTTCTTAGCCATTGTGATCGATCCGGTTAACACCTTAACACTTGAACGGATCAAAGAAGATTTGTTAACCAGTGGGTTTGTTAACATTCACTGCGTAGTCCACGCCTAACCATTTTTAGTACCTTAACAAATCACACCATTCTTTTAACCTAGTTTATGAAAAATGTATGCCTAGAGTAGAAATGAGGGGGTTCGTTCAGGCGTCTTAACATTGTTAAGACCCATATTCACGCCTGGAGTGGAAATAAGGGGGTCAAATTTGCCTTTTTGTAGGTTTATCTTAACATTAAGTTAACTAATTGTTAATTAGATCTAGGTATGCTCACACACCATACTTTCCACTCTAGCTTTATTTAAAAAATCTTTTAAAGAGAAAATAAAAATAATTAATGATATGCTAAATTTGGTTTAGTGATTCTATTCTAATTAGAATATTCTAAGGTAGAATCAATATGTGGACAGAGGAAATATAGGTGTGTGTAAATGACAAACCATGATGCTGTAGACAAATTACTTGATGATGCAACCAATGGACGATCCATACTAAAAAAACGAGACGTGTTACATTTTACATTCATTCCAGAAGTGATATTACATAGAGATAACGAACTTGCCAAAATAACACAAGCACTTTTACCTATTTTAAAAAAATCACGACCATCAAATCTTCTTGTTTATGGAAAACCAGGTACAGGTAAAACACTGGTAGTAAAAACAATCTTATCAAAAATTCAGAAACGCGTAGAGAAAAGCGACTTTCCAATTAAACTAGTTTATACAAATGCCAAAGACGAAACAACACTCTATGGATTATTAGTGAGTTTTGGTAGACAGTTAGGATTGAAGACACAAAAAGAGCTACCCACAACAGGCCTGTCAATTAGTGGAGTATTCAACAGACTTTTAGATGTAATCCAAAAAAATACTACAAACGCAGTCTTTGTTATAGATGAGATTGACTATCTAGCAGAACTAATATCAAAAACAGGAAAGGATATTTTATATAATTTAACAAGAGCAAATGAGAGGCTAAAGACAGGCTCCCTTACCCTAATTGGAATCTCAAACGACCTAACCTTTAAAGAAAGACTTGATCCTAGAGTATTAAGCAGTCTAAGTGAAGAAGAAATTGTCTTTACAAACTATACTATGGAACAGATTAAAGAAATTCTTTCTGATAGAATCAAAACCGCATTTATTCAAGGTACGGTGGAACCTGCAGCAGTAAATCTTTGTGCAGCAATGGCTGGTCAGGAACATGGAGACGCAAGACGAGCAATAGATCTTTTACGTGTTGCAGGAGAGTTAGCTGAGAGAGAGCAGTCAGAAACCGTAAAAGAGGATCACATTAGACGAGCTTCTCAAAAAATGGAAGAAGACAAAGAAACCACCGTACTAAACTCCTATCCATTACATGAAAAATTACTAATAATTGCAGTGATGAGAGCAAAGGGCTCATCTACAGGCGAGATATATCAAGCCTATAAAGGACTCTGTAAGACGATCCGACAAAAAGAAATAACCCAGAGAAGAGTGACCCAAATCCTAGGAGATATTGAACTTTCAGGCCTGATTACAGGTAAAATAATTCATCAAGGCATGCATGGTAGGACCAAAAAATACAACTTGACAATTCAACCCGATGTTATAAAAAAAGCATTTAAAGACGATCTTATCTTAACAGATGTTTTATAATTGTAATAAACCAGTTTAATCTACAAAACTTTTTGTAAAAACTTTGAGTGTTGCCAGATTTACAATAACTGCAATTCCAGGAGTTGGTGTAATTCCAATACTTGCTTGATATGGAGTTTGAGTCTGCCAAGCTCCAGAGTTTACTATCAATGTCCCCTTATACATATCCAAATCAACAATATGGATATGCCCAGAATGAAAGATGTCTGGAATCTCATCAATAACCATCATGTCTTCTGTTTCAGGAGCGATAGGGGTTCGTTTACCATAAATCGGGCTAAGATGTCTGGCTTTTAACAACATTCTCATTGCTTTTGCCGGTTGAGAGTAACTTAGGCCAGGCGTAGTTCCAACTACATCATCCAAACTTTGTCCATGAAACATCAAAACTTTGACTCCGTTTAATGAAATCATTGATGGGTTACCAATCATGAAAAAATTCTCTCTATTCCATAAATCCGAATTGTGTTTTTCAGGTATAGCAGGCTGTGGCAGCGCCCTGCGTCCGGGATCATGATTTCCTGGAATGATAAAAACTTTGATGTGTTTTGGAATTTTGTTAAGCATTTGAGTAGCCTTTGCCATCTGTTGACCAATGTCTACCAAAAGCAACTCCTTGTCTTGGTTGGGAAAGATTCCAATCCCATCTACTACATCCCCACACACCAAAATAAAACGAGTTTTTTTAGCAATTGGATCAGGGCTTGAAAGCCAAGAAACGAACTCTCCAAATTCTTTTTCCATAAAATACTTGCTACCTACATGCAAGTCTGATATCAAAATAGCATAGGTTTCTGTTTTAGAACGATTTGTTACATGTTCTGGTACATCTGGAATGACAAGCTCTTTTACTACAAAACCACCATTTTTTCCATTTGTGATACTTTGCATAACAAACTGGTCTACCAAAAGCGAGTTTGCTATTGGTAGTATCTCTTTGTTAAAAACTAATGTTTCAAGAGATCCACTAGGATCATCAACAGTTAGTTTTGTGATATCCCTATCTATTTTTCGATCCATGAGGAGCCCGCCTATAAAGACCTCCTCTTTTGGCTTACCTGCCTTCACTGTATCTATTTGAATTAGTTTTTTTGCTTGTGCCCTTTGAGATACTATCTTCAAAAGTTTTGAATATCTATTAGCAAAAAGAGCCCCAAAACCATCAATCCCCTCAGCTGAGGCGATTTTCTTTGTAGGATCTGACAAAATCTCATACTTGTCTTCTATATTTTCATCAATTTCAGAATCAACAAACATCTTCAAATCATTTTGATTTATCAAAAACAGGTTTTGTTTTGCTTTTTCACGTACAACATGTTTGATTATTATCTCCAATTCAGCAGAATCAATTTTTTCAAGAATCTTAAATGCATCTGGATGAATTTGGAATCCTTTACTTAACGCATATTTTAATGCAGAAGACGCATTCTCATTCATCAAAGTCAGATAATAGAACTTTTAATTAAATCTGCTCAAGCTAACCCTCAAATACACTTACTTTAAAATAAAAACATGAATAGAAAAAAAAGACTGCTAACATTTCTTATTTTTATAGGAATATTTAGTGGTGCATAT
The DNA here is from genome assembly GCA_964434855.1 of uncultured Nitrosopumilaceae archaeon. GTDB lineage: Archaea > Thermoproteota > Nitrososphaeria > Nitrososphaerales > Nitrosopumilaceae > UBA8516. Next base: position 21,973 of record CAYSWR010000003.1, read on the forward strand.
TCTATTGGAGCTGAAATGATAGTTTCTGATGAAGATGCAATGGCATTCCTTGAAGAATTTCAATTATCAATAGAAGGGATAGATGCGATTGGGATCTTTCTACATAACTCATTGATAGGACTTCCGATGTTTATTCCAGGTTTTGGTGCAGTATGGGGCGCATTTGCTGCATGGTCTACTGGTTTTGCTTTTAGCGCACTTACCATATCATATCCAGCTCTTGAAAATATTCCACCCCTAACCGTACTCTTTCTTTCACCTTTTGGAGTGATGGAAGTTGCTGCATATTCCTTAGGGATGTCAAGGAGTTTTCTTCTTATTCATACAATAATCAAAAAAAATCCAATAAAACAGGAACTACGGATAACTGGTATCGAAGTGGGAATAGCCATAGCACTTTTGCTTGTTGGTGGGTTTGTTGAACATGCAATGATAGAACAATTTTCTTCCAATCCCGATTTTCCAAATTCATAGGTTCATTTTTATTTTAAAATAAAATATCAGCCTAGAATTGCCTAACCTGTCTAAATTATTTAGACCATTAATTATATACAACATTGGATTTTAATTAAATGATGAAACTTCTCATTTTATTATTAATTTTAGTTACAGGAATTATACTTGTCAGCTCATCACAACAGGCAGACGCTAAATTGCTTCCAAATGGGATATATTTACTGCAGGGAAATGGGTTTGTCATTACAAAAGACTCTATTAATGATTCAGAACTAGACCTTCAATTTTTTACAAATAAACTTGTTAGCAATAAAATTAAACTAAATCTAAAAGATGGGATAGTTTCAATCTCAAATGATGATTATATTGCTTCTAGTGGATGGACAGGAACAACATTATCTGATGGTAGGTTTCTAAGACTCTCTGGTAATGTAGAAAATTCAAATGGAGATAAAATCCCCACCAGTCTTTTTGGTAGACTAGTTGAGGATAGTGATGATGGCATTGTTTACAGTTTTACAGGAAAATTAAAAACAAATGATGAATCCATGAAACTAGTTTATATTGTAAAGATTGTTGGCAGTCCTGTAGTACACATTGAAGAAGAAAAACCAGCACAGGAAAAAACCATTCAAATAAACATTTTACCTGGCTCATCAAATCCTGGTAACATAAAATATTATTCTTTAGACACAATAACAATTATTCCTGGCACTACCATTGTCTGGAAAAATGAGGATTCTGAATCCCACACAATTTTAAGCGGTATTTCACAATTTTCACATGGGAAACCCTTCATACCAGATGATAAAATAAACAGCGGCAGTATTGCTCCTGGGCAAACATTTAACGCAACAATCAACGAGGTGGGCATCACAAGATTCTTTGATTCTCAATACTTCTGGATGGATGGAGTAATAATTACACTTCCTGAAGAAAAATCAACATCCCTTGGTAAAAACACAGAAACATCAGTTGATATTAGAAACAAATATCTCAATAAAACTGGAAACTAGCATGTTCTAAAATTTATGTATGATTTAGGTCTGTACTGATCAAGAACCATTACAGAAAGATCAGAGAACTGTCTGCCTTCTAAATCCTTTAACACTCCAATAAAAGAGGTCTCCTTCTCAGTTGTTAAAAACTCAAAGACATGAACCTTGATTTTTGATGTATCAAAGCCACGGTCTTTTAGGTAGACTGCTATTTCTGATTGCATGAAATTTTTTGATGGATCTTTTGGCCAAGGTCTTGGAACTAGTATTACACTATAACCATCCAATAGAGCTTTTTGTAATTCAAGTTTTTCTTCTTCAATACTTGTAGTAACATGCATTGTAATCACTTTACTTTTGTCTAAGGGAACACAAGCTTTTGCTGCAGCTACCTGAACAGAACTAATTCCTGGAATAATTTGCAATTTGCCAAAAACTTCAAATAACCTATCAACAACTTCTGATTCTGAAAAATTCACATCTCCAGTAAATGGAATAACACAAGTCTTATCACCCAAGGTTTTTGCAATTTTCTGGTAGATCTCCTCCTGGGTTTGCATTGTTACTTCATATACTTCCTTATTTACCAAAAGTCTCTCTATTGTTTTTAGAGCGTATTTGTAACCGATCACTATCTCAGAATAAAGTATGACCTCTTTTACGGCATCAGTGATATATCTTGGGGAACCAGGACCAACTCCTACAGCGTATACTTCACCCATATCCTAATCCATGACTTTTTGTCTACTCTTAATATATTCTACAAAAGGCACCCAATCTACTTTCATGTATCTTATCGGATCCTTTGCAGGGTATTTTACCCAACCACTAACAATTGAAAATTGATATTTTTTTGTTTTATTTCCCATATTAATTTCTAAATTCAAACCACTTCCCCAAGATTTTTCTTCAGAACTAACATTTAAAATTCGATTAAATGGAATCTCCATGTTTTTTTCATTTTGGAGATCCAATCTAAGTTCTTTATCATCATACCCATCATGATGAATCATGATATTCTTTGAGTTTAGCAAAGCGCGAATCTGTCTTTCTACTGCAGCTGCCCACCACTTTACTTTGGCCTCAGTCTTTGTTACAAACATCAAATGTTTCTCAGTCAAAAAAAGCATTCCTTCAACTCCATGCTTGAAAAATTTCTTTTCTTGACACCAAACAGAAAGAATATGAGTTTGGATGTGCTCGTCAGAATCCATAAAAATGTATAAAATTTGCTCGTTAAAAACCAATGTCTAATAGTTAGTTTTTATTAAAGAGGCTAAGATATCCCCATATTGAATTTTAAGATATTTGCAATTACTATAGTTTTTTTGATTTTTGTAAGTTTTATTCCACTAAACTTTGCAGATTCCAAAGTAGCTGTTATCGAAACAAACTCTGGAAACATGGTAATTGAGTTTTTTCCAGACGATGCTCCAAAAACCGTTGCGAATTTCATAAATCTTACAGAAAACGGTTTTTACGACGGGACAAAATTTCATAGAATAATACCTAATTTTATGATTCAAGGCGGTGATCCTTTATCCAAAGATGCTAGTTCTATACAAAACTGGGGAACAGGAAGTTCTGGCAATACGATTGATGCAGAGTTTAACAGCATAAAACACATGCGGGGAATTGTATCAATGGCAAGATCAATGAATCCTAACAGTGCAAGCTCTCAATTTTTCTTAGTGCATAAAGATTCAACCTTTCTTGATAAACAATATACTGTATTTGGCAGACTAGTAACACAAGAAAGCTATGACGTACTTGACTCTATAGCCTCCCTTGAAACAAATCATAATGCCACAAGTGGCATGCCGTTAGATGCTCCACTTGATCTTAATTCTGCAGGAATTCATAGCATAAAGATCAAAGATCTTTCAGAAATTTCTAATACACTAAATCTTGGGGAACCAGAACGCATAGTTTCCCATTCTACATTTAATGATGGGATTTATTCAAACACATTATTTGGATTTTCATTTAAGGCGCCACAAGGATGGACATTACAAGAACCACAAAAAACACAACCAGAAACACCAGATGTTGTTGTATTAGGTCCACAAAATGATGAGTTCAACGCCGTCATTGCTTTTCTTATTGAAGACAAAAACGGGACCTCACTTGAACAGCATGTTAAAGATACAAGAACGAATCTACAACCGATAATTGATGCTGGAAGACTACAAATTCTCTCTGAGGAGAACAAAAACATAGGGGGATTCAATGGATATGTTACAGAAGCCAAAGGCGGATTTTCTGCAAGAGACAAAATTTTCATAATAAAATATAAAGAAATTGTTTTAGAAAGTGATAACAAGTTCTATACCGTCACGTATACAAATCAGGAAAAGGACTTTGACTCAAATCTGTCTGCTTTTAATAACGTATTAGATTCGTTTGAAACACCCCCCAAACCAAAAACTGAATCACCGATTGATGATTTTGCACCTCAAGCTGATATTGGTATGAATATTGGCATAGGCATTGCTGTTAGTATAGGCGCTGCTATTGCCATAATTGTAGTTGTTAAAAGAAAGAAAAAACACATCACACAAACCTAATCCAACACAATCTGATTAGATACTTTTATCAGATATCATCTGCCTCATCTTGGAACCTATAGAAATTCATTTACAATTACTCTTCCCCTAAAACCCCTTTTGAGGAAAGGATCAAGTTTTTCAGTAACGGTGATTAATAATATTAATTGGAAAAGTTGTTTGTCACCAAGCAGGATTTAATCTCAGTTATTGAAAAGGAAGCTAAACTAAAGATTGACAGCTTTATAGAAGGAGCAATTAGCATGGCTGAAGAAGTCCATTCTGGAGTTAAACGAGAGGACGGCGTATCTCCGTTTCTTGAAACCCATATCTGGCCTGTAACTATTGATGTCATACGTCATTACTTATCAGCTAACAAATTTCTTACCACTCTTCAAATAGTTTCGGCAATTTTACATGATATTATGGAGGACGACGAAAAGATTTTAGATCTTTATGCTTCACAGGCATATGGTTTTGATGCATATTTTATGCATCGATTTGGTGATTATGTTTACAATGTAGCGTCAACTCTGAAAGTCAAACCTCTTTCAAACTATCCAGGTTCTACTGATGAGGAACGTCAAGAAGAACGATTCAAAGAATATTGCAACACACTTGCCACGTCAGAATATGATGTGAAGGTAATCAAGCTAGCAGATAGACTAAATAACATGATGTTTATCGCAAACATCCCATATCATGAAAAAGTCCAACGATATATTAGAGAGGCAGAAAACTTCTATCTTGCATTCTCATTGATGTCGCCAAGTACAGATGACTTTTCCTATAAATTAAGAAAAGCATTTGAAAAACTAAAAAGTCTTAGAGAGAAAAAAGACGAAATTGTTGTTGAAAGTAACCAGATCTTTGAATAGCTAGCCGTACTTGTAGACTACTCCTTTTTCACCACGAGGATGATTCCAATCAGTTTCTAAAGAACAAGCACCACACTCAATGCAACCTTCATGTTGTAACATTACTTGATCATTTTCCAAACTATAACATTTTGTTGGACATAGGGTTATGAGCTTTTTCATAAATTCACTAGTTGGATTTAGAACTTTGATATGCGGATTACTATCGTCATTAAAGCTCAGTTTTGCAACCCTGTCAGCTGTTGAAGGAATTGTTGGTTCGTATGTTTTTATGATCTTCTCTCCTAATCTTTCTGCTAATTCAATTGGAACTTTAACGTAAGTTTCTTCTGATTCAACCATAGGAAGAAGTCTTTCATACCCAAGAATGTTTGCAAACTTTACTGCAACTGTTCTAAATGATCCACTTGACATTAACTTCATAATGGTGCCATAACGTGCACTCAGGATATCTTTTGGAACCCCTTTTGCAGCATCAAGGAAGATCTTCAGATAGTCTTTGTCTATCTGTTTCATATCGCGAGTGTAAGGGCTTTCCTCAACAGATGAGGTATAATATTCTCCCAAATAACTTGGGCTGAAGTTATTATTGTCAAGTGCTCTAGCAATGGCATCAGCAGCTCTTACTGCATCATCAATGCCAACATTAAGACCTTCAATACGAGGACCGATGAAGATTCCTCTACCTGCAGCATCCCCTACAAACAAGATATTCTTGTAGTAAGGTTTTGTCATTCTACAACGTTTTCCATCCGGGATTAGCTTAGCTCCATATTCAGCTTCGACATAATCTGTAACAAATTTCACACCGTACTTGTCGGTTAATTGTTGACTAACAGAAGATAGATTTTCTCTTATTTCAGCTGAATTGTTCTTTCCACGTTCTGAATAGTAAGTCTCCCTTAACTCAGACCATGTTTTAATTAGTTTGATAATTGCAAAACGAATTCTAATCTGTTCTTCTGGTGGGAGGCTTTTGTCAATCTTTCTTCTTAAAGGAACTTCATCTTTGATAAACTCACTTATCATGGGATTTTTTAACATTATATTTACAAGATCTGAGGGTTCGGTTGGATTTGCTAAAAGAGAATCAAAGTGGTATACTGCGCCAACTGATAATGTATCTTTATTTGTGTAAAGAAAACCGCCGCCTATGTGATTTAGAGTTATGTCTCCAGAGAAAAGATGTGCGATCCCTTCACTTGAGGGGACGTTAAATCTCTCATTAATTATCTCTTCTGGAATTTTTACAACAACTTTGACTCCTTGGTAAGATTGTTCTGGAGTAAACTTTGATCTAGCCCCAGTTATTTGTGCTATCTCAGAATTAATTCCATCGGCAGCAATTATTGCCTTAACCTCAAATTCCTCTAACTCATTTGTTTTGATAATAGTTGAATTATTTTGTTTGTTCCACTCAATTGAGGTAACATGAACTCCAGGTATAATTCCCCCACCATATTTTTGAGCACTTTCTGTTGCCTGTTCAGCAAACCATGAGTTGAGCTTATTCATTAACACCGAATAACCAAAGTTTGATTCGTACTCATGAGCTGCTGTAAGATCCATAGTGAAAACTTTGTCTTGTGAAGTAGCATGCAAAACATACTTCGTAATTTTTCTTTCTAGTGGAGCTTCTCTGAGAAACATGTCACCATATACATCCTCTACATTGTGTACATGCCCTTTCTTTGGTTTCTTTGAATAAAGGATTCCACCTGAAATATTTTTTGAACCAATTTTACTTCCAGATTCTAACACAACTGCTTGTTTTCCATGATTTGATAGTTGTTTTAACGCAGCTAATCCAGCTGAGCCACCACCAATTATTGCAACATCATATTTTTCCAAACAGCTCTAAACTCCTCAAGCTTGTACCAAAGTTGATTGTGTCTTCAACTCCTCAATCAATTTAGGAATAACATCCTCCATTCTTCCTTTAATGAAGATGTCACATTCATCCTTAATTAGAGAATTCTCATCCGGATTTATCGCTACAACAAACTCGGCATCTTTCATGCCAGCAACATGTTGCATTGCTCCACTAATACCAACAGCCACATACAACATGGAGCTAATCTTTCTTCCACTTGTTCCAATAACTCTACCTGGAATCATATAGGTAGATACAAGGTTTTCACTAACAAGAAAAGGTTTTTTCGAGATTGGTAAAGATACCCCAATCTCAGCATCAAGTTGTTTTGCTAGTCCCTCAATTAGCTTGATATTTTGTTCTGGCGCATCTTTGATACCTCGTCCAAAACTCACGATAGCCTTCTTACTATCAAAATTAACCTCACTTTGGATTGCTTTTCTACTTAGAATTTTTACTTTAAGATCTTGCTCAACTATTTTTGGAGTGAATTCTATGATCTTACCCTTTCTGTTAATATCTGGCTTTATGGGTTCAAAAACACCTGGAATAATACTACATGATTGTGGATGATAATCTCTTTTATTAGATGGGTTTCTATTATCAAGACAAAGAATTGTAGTCCACAAAAATCCGGAAAAGTCTGGCCTATACATTTCAAGAGTTTTTTGATAAACTTCGGGTTTACCACCAGTTTTGTGTTGATGTGTTAGATTAATGTCACTTACTTCAAGTTTATTTATGTCAGAGGCAAGACCTGATTCTAATTCAACCAACACTGTAGAAGACAAATGTCTTCCAATCGAGTCTGCTGCAAAGAACATATAACGAGGTTTTTTGAATTTTTCACTATTATCTGCTGAAATTTTGGCTGCAATTTCTTTGTCTTGTGCAATTTGGCTGATGACTTTAGTGTAAATTATATTTCTAACATCTTTTAGTTCTGGGTGGTCTACATAAATTACATAGTCTGCACCATATTCAATGAGGGTTTTGATAAAGTCTTTGACATTATGACCTAGAAGAATAGCTACTACCTTTTCATCAGCTTCGTATTTTTTATTAAAATTGTTAATTAGTCGTCTTGCTTCACCAAGCATCTCAAGACTTACTGGTACCAGTCTTGCCTCTTCTAACTCCATTATAACATAAACGTGACTATATTCTCCTTCAGTCATTTAATCACCATTGCGGCAAGCGCCTCTTTCATTTTTGAAACAGCCTTTCTGATGTGTTCAGGATTTGAACCATCAAGGACTTCAGCCTGTCTGTTTGCTTTTCCTTTTGGAATTCTCTCTACTTTATATACAATAGTTGGTGATCCTGGAAGGCCAACAAGTGTAGGATCTAATCCAAGTTGTTGAACATTGAACACTTTTAGATACTGTTTGTAATTGTCTGAACGTATTTTTGCTTCCTTTTGGTATTTCTCAAAGGCAAGTCTTTGTGAGACTGTTTTGAAAACTGGTTTGTAGGAAGGATCAATTGAGATAAAAACAGGCAGAGGAGCCTCTATTTCTTCAACAACGTCGTTGAATCCTTGAAGACGGACTAATCGTTTGGCTATAATGGTTCGTTTTTGAACATCAACTTCATAATCAACTACATTGCCAAGGAAGGTATAACCAAGCTTCCAAGCGGTTTGAGGCCCAGTTTGGCCTGTTTCACCATCTGATGCCCTGTGACCAGAAAAAACAATATCAATTTTTCCTTGCATTTTTTGAATTCCATTCTTTATAACCTCAGCTGTTGCAAGAGTATCAGCCCCAGCAAAAATTCTATCACTATAAAGATGAAGTTCTTCTGCATTAGAAATTCTTTGTGCCATGTGCAATGCCATCTCAGCTATCGGCGGACCCATTGTTGCAATAGAAATTTTTGCATCGTAGTTTACTTTAGCATAAAATGCAGCAGTTGCAGCAAGAGCACTGTGGGGGCCTAGTGTGTTTTTTGTTTCAGCCCTGTTTAAGGTGCCATCTGAATTGTAACTAATACTTCCTTCTGAAAAATCAGGTTCTAATTTAATAATAACAGCTACATTTAAGGTCATTTTTAATAGTTCACACTTTGCGGTTTGCTCATACTTTTATTCATAATATGTTCTACGCGGATTTCTTCTATGACAAGATTGTTTGTTATAATTTTCACGATTGTACTTTACAAGGGACTTTAATAAAGATTGGTGTTTAAAACCAATTATTACCAATTAAAACCAAATATTCATATAATGGTTGATTTTGATTCAAAACCAATGAATGGTATAATTACCAAAGAACAAAAACGTTACCATCCATCAAAATAAGAAGTGAAAATAAAAGTGGTATCAAAAGAAATAAGAAATTTAGCAAGTGAGATTTTTAAAATTGATCCTCAGATAGAACACGTGGGTTTAATTGATCTTGAAGGACACGTTCTTCTTGATCAATCATCAGCTTCTAATGAACCCATGAGGCCAGATAAAGATAGAATGATGTTTTACTACCAAGTTAGTTTAAGAAGGAGTAGACGTGAACATTTTAATGAATTTTATGGTTTAACAAGATATGTCCACATTGTAAGAGAAAACATACAACAACTCGTGTTATATCTTATAAAATAATGTAAGAGACAAAAAATAACAATTTTTGTAATGAGAAGAGTAAAATATCGTAAAAACTCAGTTATTATATGAAGAAAGAATACGTTGTAGTACGTATAGATGCTGCACCTGATGGTGCCCCATACGTAGTAATTTCTCTATCTACACCTAAAGACTTTAGAGAACAAAGTCAACCAATGTCGCCTCTTGGTGCAAATGTAATGGGCTTTTCGAATATGGACGACATGATAAAAGGCCTCAATAAGATGATGTCGGGAGGTGTTTTAGGCCAAGCAGGAGGTATAACCTCAATCAAACTAGATATGCATGAGTACAAGGAACTTGGCCTTTCCGTCGGAGATAAGGTATCTCTTGAAATCTCTAAACCTGAAACATTAGGTATCTAGCATTTTTTATTAAAGATTCATTACGGTCTTAATTGATAACCTATTTTGAAATTTCTGAACGTAAAATTTGATAGGCTCTTGCAGCATCTTTTTCATGTAATACTATGATTATGTCTTCCTGGCCAAAATATGCATTAACAAGTTCGATTCCATTATCATGTAGAATTTCAGATACATAAGAAACGACGTCAGATCTATTCTGTGTATCTGGAATGTGTATGCTAATTTTTGCTAATCCAGTTTGGAAAAAGTTTTTCTGATTTGGAAAAGACGCAAATAACTTTCTTACATCATCAACATCTTCAGTCAATACTCTAAACGAATCTGTTAATCTAAAAAATTCGTAATCAGGATCAATCTGCATGAATCTATTCATCAAATCTGCAGCATCTCCTATCTCAAAATCATCTGTGGAAAATCTTACGTCAGCAATTCCATCTGTTAATGAAAGTCTAGCATTCTTTAAGACTGGTTCATTTCGAACTTCATCTTTTTCTTCAAATGAATCTGCATATCTCTTGATTGCAACAACTATTGTATTCAGATTCACAGGTCCGCCAACGTGAGCTTCAACATCTTTTTGGATTTTTACTGCAAGCGCAGTGTAGTTAATCAAATCCATCTTCACACAATCATAAATTGAACGATTTCTAGTGATAATTTCCCTTACAGCATCAGGCACCGAGATATTTACAGTCCTCATAATGAACTATAAATACTGTCATATATAATAGTCTTATGTAAGTATATCTTATATATTAAAATAAAATTTATATATTGTCATGTACATTACAAACTATAAGTGAATATGACATGTTTATAACAGACGAATTTGACAACCTTTGGCGAAGAATGTCTAGACAGTTTATTGATATCGAAGACATCTTCGATGATCTAAAAGAAACAAGCAACCTACAAACATTTGGTCCCTATTACTATGGTTATACAATGACAATGGGGTCAGATGGAAAACCAGTAGTAAGAGAATTTGGGAATGTGAAACCAAATCTGCTTCCAACATCTGATGTAAGGGAACCTTTTGTAGATGTTCTTGTAGATGACAAAGAAAAAGTTCTGAAACTTGTTGCTGAAATGCCAGGTGTTGAAAAAAAGGACATCAAGATTGTAGTTGAAGGATGTACAGTAAATCTTGATGCAGAGCATGATCAGAAAAAATATCATGCTAAAGTACCTATAAGACACAAGGTAGACGAAGATTCAGTAAAGGCAACTTATGCCAATGGAATTCTTGAAGTAAGTTTCAAACTAAAAGAAGAAGACAAACCAAAAGGCAAAACAATGGAGGTTGAATAAACCTCTCTTTTTTATGGTGATTAAATAATGAGTGAAATTATTTTAAAAATTAATGAAGTTTTCCAAAGACTTGTAGGTAAAGGTATTGCAGTAGTAGATCCAAAAATTGTTGAAGATAATGAATGGGAAACTGGCCAAATATTAGAAATTGTAGGTAATAGAAAAAGCCACGTAAAACTATGGCCAGGAACTCCTGAGGATTATGGCAGCGGAATAATCAAAATTGATGGTTTAACAAGACACAATATAGGTTCAGGTATCGGAGAAAAAATTTCTGTAAAGAAAGTTGATGCCAAACACGCACAGTCAATAGTGATATCACCTATTGAAAAACTAAGTGCAGAAGGACTACAAGAATATATGCAAGCAAATTATGATGGTCATGTTTTAACAGTCGGTGATACTCTCATAGTTACTACACAATTAGGAGGAAAAACTCAATTAATTGTCACAAATACAATCCCTGCTTCAAAACCAGTTATAGTAACAGATCAAACTGAGTTTAAACTAGGCAGTATGACTAAGGCAATAGACCAGTCTGTACCAAGAATCACCTACGATGATTTGGGAGGATTAAAAAAAGAAGTCCAAAAAATACGTGAAATGATCGAACTTCCGATGCGTCATCCTGAATTATTTGAAAAGCTTGGGGTAGAAGCACCAAAAGGCGTACTAATGTATGGTCCGCCTGGTACAGGTAAAACACTTTTAGCAAAAGCAGTTGCTGGTGAAACAAACTCTCATTTTATCTCACTTAGTGGTCCAGAAATCATGGGCAAATATTACGGTGAAAGCGAAGAGCGATTAAGAGACATATTCAAACAAGCAGAAGAAAATGCTCCAAGCATAATATTCATTGATGAAGTCGATTCCATCGCACCAAAAAGAGAAGAGGTTACAGGTGAGGTAGAAAAAAGAATCGTATCACAATTACTTACTTTGATGGATGGGATGAAATCCAGAGGCAAAGTAGTTGTAATTGCAGCAACAAATAGACCTGATTCAATTGATCCTGCACTAAGAAGACCGGGTAGATTTGATAGAGAAATTGAGATTGGAATTCCCGACGAAGAGGGAAGAAAAGAAATTCTAGACATTCATACACGTGGAATGCCGCTTAACGATAAAGTCAACCTAGATCAAATTGCAAAAATAACTCATGGATTTGTTGGTGCTGATTTGGAGACTCTTGCAAAAGAAGCTGCAATGAGGTCACTACGAAGGATCTTACCTGAATTAGATTTAGAACAAGAAAAAATATCTTCAGAAATTTTACAAAAAATTGTAATTAATGATGAAGACTTTAGAGATGCGTTAAAAGAGGTTAGACCATCAGCATTAAGAGAAGTCCTAGTCCAAATACCAAATATCACATGGGATGATGTTGGAGGATTAGAATCCCTTAAAGAAGAATTACAGGAAGCTGTTGAATGGCCACTAAAACATAAAGAAGCATTTGAACATGCAGATGTTTCTCCACCAAAAGGAATTCTCTTGTATGGCCCATCTGGTACAGGAAAGACACTGATTGCAAAAGCAGTAGCAAATACAACCGAATCTAATTTTATCAGCATAAAAGGCCCCGAGCTATTATCAAAATGGGTAGGAGAATCTGAAAAGGGAGTAAGAGAAATTTTTAGGAAGGCACGACAGGCTGCACCATGCATCATTTTCCTAGATGAAATTGATGCAATTGCACCAAGCCGAAGCTCTGGCACTTCTGATTCACATGTTACTGAAAGGATCGTATCGCAAATACTTACAGAAATTGACGGTCTTGAAGAACTACAAAATGTTGTAGTAATTGGTGCAACAAATAGAATCGACATAATAGATTCTGCTTTGCTCAGACCAGGCAGATTTGATAGAATAATTGAAGTACCACTGCCTGACATAAAGGGACGAGAAAACATCTTCAAAATACACACGAAGAAAAAGCCCTTAGCTAACGATATAGATTTTCTACAACTAGTAGAAAAGACTCAAGGATTTAGCGGAGCAGAAATTGAGGGAGTATGTAGTAGAGCTGCAATTGCTGCGATAAAGCGATTTGTAAACACCAAAGAAAAATCCCTTAAATCAATCAAGATAACACAAGAAGATTTACTAAATGCAATTAGCAAAGTAAAACCAGAAAAGGTTCAGCTTCCTGCAGTATCATAGCTTATATGATAATTCGAAGTAAAATACATGACGGCTAAAGAAGCAATACTCTATGAAAAATTACCAAACGATAAGGTTCGATGCACAGCGTGTGCAAGATATTGTGAAATGGGTAAAGATCAGATAGGTCTTTGTGGTATTAGAGGAAATGAGAATGGAAAACTTCAGCTATATGTTTATGGAAAAGTAATTTCTGGAAACGTTGATCCTATAGAAAAAAAACCCGTTATTCATTATAGACCGGGCACAAGCATATTTTCTATAGCTACAACAGGATGTAATTGGCTATGCAAGTATTGCCAAAACTTTGACATTAGTCAAAGACGAAAAATAGAAGGTGTTGATATGACGCCAGAAGATGTAGCCAATCAAGCTCTAAGATTAAAAGCTGATGGGATCGCGTACACTTACAACGAACCTTCAATATTCATTGAGTTTGCACGCGATTGTGGAGTAGCTGCACATAACAAAGGCCTTTTCAATATTTTTGTATCAAACGGCTACGATACTCCAGAAACAGTAAAGATGATGGGAGAATTTCTTGATTGCATCACTGTAGATTTCAAAGGTAATGCTGAACCACAGTTTACTAGAAAATACATAGGTATTCCTGATCCAAAACCAATCTTCGATACTCTCATAGAGATTAGAGACAAAACCAAGATCCATGTAGAAATAACAGATCTTGTTGTACCACAAGTCGGAGATAATCTAGAATATGCAAGCAAGCTATGCAAATTCATCTATGATGTGTTTGGTCCAGAAATGCCAATCCATTTCTTACGATTTCATCCTGATTATAAAATGATGGAATTTGAGTCAACTCCAATAAAGACCCTTGAGAAACATTATGAAGTTGCCAAAAAGGAGGGGCTATCTTACGTATATCTAGGAAATGTTCCAGGTCATCCTCTTGAGCACACTTACTGTTCACAATGTAATAATATTGTAGTCAAAAGATATGGTTATGATATTCAAGGTTGGAATATGGATGAGAACAACAATTGTAAGTTTTGTGGAAACAGGATTCCTATAATAGGGAAATTACCTAAAGATTACAAACAAAGTAGATTTCAATTTGTTTGTTAAATTGCAATAGCGCGTACAGGCGAACCTGTAGCTCCTCCGAGTTTTAATGGTAAAACAATTAACTTGAAATACACCCCAGAAATTTTTTCCAAATTACACAAATTTTCTACAATTAATACACTGTTACTTAACAAAATACGGTGGACTGAAAAGTTTGAATTTTTTCCCAAATCAATACTTGGTGAATCTATCCCAACTAAATTGATCCGTTTAGCTGCTAAATATCTCGCAGCATCAATTGACAAACCTGGGTTGTTTTCAAAATAATCCTTTTTTGGTAGATTCTTGTACCAGCCAGTTGCAAAAATTATGGTTGAATTATGTAATATTTTACCATGTTTCTTTTCAAATTTGATGATATCATTTTTGGTGATAGATTGATTTGATCCTTTCTTAATTCTAAATAAGATTGCATCACAAACAAATCTCTCAAGTGGAATTTGATCTATCTTAAGGCCTTTATCTATAAAGTGAAATGGTGCATCTATGTGAGTTCCTGAGTGAGAGCTTAGAAAAATAAGCTCCAAATTATATCCATCAACTTTATTTTTTGCCCATGTTATGAATTGAGGCTGTGGTGATCCTGGAAAACTTGGAAGTTGTGGAGAAATTTTCAAAGTTAGATCGACGAGGCGCATCAAATTTTACTTAATATGCGTAATTAATCAAGTTGATGATTTCAATCAAAGGTTAAATATTGTAAAACTGAAATGAACATATGCCAACAACATACATCTTGTTGAATTCTGACCTAGGCTCTGATGTTGAGATAATAAAAAAAATCAAAGAAATATTAGATAAAGAAGGAAAATCCGTACAATACGAATTACAAGGCGTATACGGTGTTTACGACATTGTAGTCAAAATTTCATCAGATAGCATGGATCATCTTAGAAATATCATCACAAATAAGATTAGAAAGATCGATAAAGTCTATTCAACTCTAACCATGATGGTTATAGAAGAGCAAGAACAATAACTACAATTTTTTGACAGCTTCTACAACATTTAGAACTTCAGATTCGGTATTAAAAAAGTGCATTGAAGCCCTAATTACTTTTTTATTAAATATTTCTCTTTCAGCAAGAACCATGTTTTGTTTTTCAAGTTTTTCTACGACAATCTTTGGATCCTGACCTTGAAGTGAAAAGGATACTATGCTAGTCCTTTTTTCCGATTCCTCAGGTCCATATAGTATGATGCCAGGAACTTTTGATAACTCATCTCGTAGCAGATTAGCAAGTTTGATGTTCTTTTTTCTAATGCTGTCTAATCCTAATCGTAATAGATAGACTATGGATGCTTCAAGCCCCGCTACACCAGACCAATTACGAAACCCTGCTTGAAATTTAGCTGGAATTTCCTTGTAAGCAATCTTGTCTTCATAAAAAATGGCTGACTCACCACCAACTTGAAGAGGTTCTAATAGATCACTTGATTCTTTTTTACAATAAAAGACACCCATTCCCATTGGTCCGCAGAGCCATTTTGAGCCATTAAACGACATGAAGTTACAGTTTATTTTGTTAACATCAACATCTTCAATACAGCCAACAGTTTGAGCTGAATCTGTAAAAAAGGGAATATTTTTTTCAACAAGCAATTTTCCAATTTGTTCTACTGGAAGAATTGCTCCTGTATTAAATAATGCATGACTTAAAACCACAAGACCTGTGTTGTCATCAATTATTTGTTCAAGATGTTTAAGATCAAAGAATCCATTTTCATCAACCCGTAGATTTCTTACATCAATTTTTCTAGAAAGTCGAACCCATGGATAGTGATTTGCTGGATGTTCATGATTTGAACCACGAATTATAATATTAGATGAAGACTTTAGATTTAGTCCGTTAGCAACCATGTTAATTCCGTCTGTAGTGCTCTGTGTTAGTACAACCTCTTCAGGTTTACATTTTATCAAGTGAGAAATTGCCTTTCTAATAAGGAATAGTTTCTCTCTAACTAGATTGTCTGCAGTACTTGAATCAGGACCCGCTTCATTATATGTTACAAGAAAATCAGTCATTGCCTTTATACTTGAAACTGGCATAAGTGAAGTAGAAGCATTATTCAAATAGATTCTACTCTTATACGGAAAATCTTGTGCAACATTATAATCTGAATTCATTATTATATTACGGCATCACTAAGCACTGTGTTGTTTAAAAATCATGATAATGACTCAGTTGACGATGCTCCTAATTTAGAAAACATACTTTCACAAAACAAAATTAATTCTATTCTATATTCAGACCCATTTCTAAAAGCAGGTTTTATTGCAAAACTTGTTGATGATGCAAAAACTGATATTTTGTATTTAGATCTTGATTTGTTGTACAGCGGATACATAGTATCTGGTATGCTTACAACTCCGTCTAACCTTTCTTTATTTCAACCTACATTGGAGCTATGGAATAAAATATTAACAAATGTACTAGTAAAACTAAGTACAAAAAAATCAATAGTTATAGTTGACTCGCTTAACGGACTTTACAACTTGTTAAATGAAAGAAAAGAAATTGGTAAATTAGTTAATTCATATATAATGTTAATTTCAAGTATGGCAAGAAAAACTGGTTCTTATGTTATTGTAGCAAGCATGGTTAGATTCAAAAAAGAAGAAGGATGGATACTCTCTCCTACAGGAAAACGTCTTATTGAGACAGATATGGTAAAAAAAATACTACTGAAACAAGATGAATCTGGAATACTTCTTGATTTTCTAAATAAAGAAAAAACTGTTATTCCGTCAAACTTGATTCCTCTAATCTAATCGCTTTATAATGTGATAACCAAATTGAGTCTTGACTATATCGGAAACTTGGCCCTTTTCTAAAGCAAAGGCAGCCTTTTCAAATTCTCGTACCATCGTTCCCCGGCCAAAAAAACCAAGATCTCCACCTCTTTTCTTTGAGCTATCTATAGAATGCTGTTTAGCCAGATTCGCAAAACTTTCTCCATTTACTATTTTTGTTTTAATTTCTTGTGCCAAACTTAGCTTTTCTACTAATATGTGTGCACAATGAACTTTGCTTGCCATAGGTTTGAAAATGAAATCAAATTATAAAAAAACGTCGATCAGTTTAATTTTAAAATAACACATAATTCTAAATTTTTAGAATGATTAATTAAGAAAAGCTGATAATTCATTTTTTGTAACACCGTATAAAATTTTCAAACGCCGTTATAACATCGATTTTTTGAGGAAGTTATATTAAGATCCATTAAGAAAGATTATTTGATAAACATGCCAGTTGGAATTATTCCAGATATAGGCGAACAAATGTGTATAGGATGTGCACTGTGCGTAGAGATTTGTACAACACTAGGACCAGACGTATTAAGAGTTAAACCAGTAGAGGGCTGGAAGCGAGGTAAGGCATTTGTATTTTATCCAGAAAGATGCATCTCTGACGGAGCATGCATTGGAGTTTGCCCAACAAAGGCAATCTTTTGGATGAGACCAATGGACTTTACTGTTGGACAACCAGTGCCATTATACAGAAACTCTGTGTTCGTTAAAGGTTGGACTGAACTAGTAGATTAAGTCCTACAATAACTTCTTTTTATTATCTTGTTCTAGTATCAACTATAGCTGTGTAAATATACGGAAAAATTCTATCTATGTTATTGAGCAAATCAGGTAATTTGTGGCGTAAGGTACATGGAAGAATTACAAAAAAACCAACTAACTTTAGTTGGCTTATCAATAGCAAACTTGCTGGCAGCGGAATGCCAACATCATCTGCAGAATTAGAATGGGTCATCAAAACTGGTATTAAATCTATTGTAACAATGACAGAAGAACCCCTACCCGAATCTTGGATTAAAAATATAAAATATCTTCACGTGCCTACAGGAGATCTTTCTGCACCAGATATGGAAAAAATTGATAATACTATAGACTATATCCATGAAAGAATAAAAAACAATGAACCTACAATGGTTCATTGTGCTGCAGGAATTGGTAGAACAGGTACAATTCTAGCCTGTTATCTTATCAAATATCATGACCTCTCCACAAAAGACGCAATTGACAAAGTGCGTAAAGAAAGACCCGGTTCTGTACAATCAGAATCTCAAGAAATAGCAATAGGGCTATATCATAAATTCATTAACAAGTAACTATTCTGGTATTGAAGTAGTTACCATCTTTCCATTTTCAAGTTTAATGAATAGATATCTATTATCTTTGAAAATTAGTGTTATCTCGTTTTCTTTTTCAGATTTGTCTTCAACTTCAAGCAGTTCTTGACCTCTGATTCCATCAAATTTTGTCATATTTTTACTCCATTAATTCCATTTATATCCTATCTGGTAATCTCGATCTCAACTTCCTCTGAATGAGTCTTTTCACTAAAAGATTCTGTATAATCATGTTTTAACCAAGAAACAAAAACTTCTGCTCCTATCTTATGCTTGCCTTCACCAAGTTCGGTAGCACTGAATTCCATTTTTTCTTCAAAATCAAGAAGCATTTCTTGTGCTTCGGTTTGTGTTCTTGGAATAAATGGCTCAAAATTCTTTGCTATTTGTACCCATATCTTTCTTTCTGCTATCTGAGTAAGCTTTGGGCTACGTGTCCAAAAAATAGCAGCTTTTCGATAAGTGTCTTGCGGTTTTCCAATCTCACGTTTTCGTAGTCCACCTGTGTAAAGTTTTACCCCATATTTTAGCTTGAATGCATTATCATATTTATTGTACGCTTTCTCCCAATTTTTTTCATTCCACGCTTCACGTAGTGCTCCCATAATAGAAAATTTTACATTTATTATGACATTTTCATTTAACTTGAATCCATCATTTGATTTTACTAATTCTATATTACCGATGAAGCTCTTTTCAGTAGTCACGAACCGTAATGATTTATATCCTCAATAAGTGTTTTTTTGATTTACAATGGATGCAAAGATAACAGACTCTTCTTCAAAAGAAATCAGCTTGACCATAACAAAATCTGACATCGGCACATTATACATAGTGCAACACGAGTTACTAAAAGAACCCGGTGTAGAATTTGCTGGCGTTATAATGAAACATCCACTTACTAAAGAATATTGGATGCGTGTTAACACATCAAAAGGAAGTCCATTAAAGGAAATAGAAAAGGCTACAAAAACTGCCATTGAGTATGCGAATGAATTAAAAAAATTAGTAAATTCTAAAATTAAAGGTGCTTAAATGAAATTTTGCCCCAAGTGTGAGGCACGTCTAAAACAAGATAGCTCTGATAAAAATTCTACTTGTCCAAAATGTGGATATAGTGAAAAGAGTATAAAACAACGAAAACAAGTCACAGTAGAAAGCAAATCAACAATTGACGTATTGGATGAAAATGAAGGTAAAGAAACTTTACCAACCATAAAAATTGAGTGTGGAAAATGCGGACATGATGAAGCCGTATGGTGGATGTTGCAAACTAGAAGTGCAGACGAACCGACAACCCAATTTTATCGTTGTACTAAATGTAGTTACACTTGGCGAAACTACGCATAACGTTTAACTTGAACATGTTAGACATGTGATTAAGTTTGGTATTTTCAGCAAAGACAAGTTGCTCAGATGAATGGAAAGCAATAATTTCAGCAATTTCAACTTTAGTTGAAGAAGCAACATTTGAGTCAACTGGAGAAGGTATAACATTTAGAGGAATGGATCCGTCTCATGTTGCATTAATAGATATAGCGTGGCCCAACTCGGCATTTGAAAAATACGAGTGCGATAGTGATGTAAAGTTTGGGGTCAGAATAGATGAGTTTTCTAAATTAATCAAAAGAGCAGATAAAAAAGACAGTATAGAGATCAGTATTTCTAAAGACAACCTCTTGCTTGTAACAATAGGCAAAAACAAGAAATACAAAATGAGACTTATTGAGAGTTCTGCAACTGATACGCCGTTGCCAAAAATCTCCTATAATGCAAAAATTGGAGTGACCTCAACAGAGTTTGATAAAATTCTGGGTGATGTTCAAGTAGTATCAGAATATTTATCCATAAACGCAACTGCTACCAGCGCTGAATTTTCTGGAAGAGGAGATTCTGGTGAAGCAGTTATAACTTTAGAAAAAGGAATGCCAGAAATACCTGAGATTGACGTAAAAGAACCTAGTATGGCAACCTACAGCTTAGAGTATCTTAACAGTATTGTAAAAGCGGTGGGAACAGCTGCTGGTACCGTGATTTGTGAATACTCAACCAAGATGCCACTAAGACTAGAATTCAAAGTTGCAAATGTGGGCAGGATTCATTTCTATTTGGCACCACGAGTAGAAAGTTAAAGCATTTAAGGACAATTAAAAGAGATATACTGAATTGAAACTCGTACTGAAGTTTGGTGGGACATCAATATCTTCTGCCACAAACATTAGATATGTTGCTAAACTTTTACAGTCACTATCCAAAGAACATAAGATAATTTCTGTCTTCTCTGCAATAACTGGCGTAACTGATGATCTGATACGTATTACTTCTCTAATACAAAAAGGAAATAAAGACGTTGCAAATAACCTGGCAAAAAAAATAATCAAAAACCACATGCAAGTAGCAAACCAGTGTGTAAAAAATCCAAAAATACGAAAAGAACTACTAGAAAAGATGAAGGCCGATTTATCGGAACTTGAAGAATTATTGCACGGCATGCTCTTGCTTGGGGAAGTAACCCCTCGTTCCTCTGACTATCTAATATCGTTTGGTGAACGGCTATCTATCAACTTGATTGCTTTTACCTTGAACGATTTAGGTTCAAAAGCAGTAGCTCTTACAGGCAAGGACATAGGCATAGTAACAGACTCAAATTTTGGTGAAGCAAAACCTCTAATGGATACAACAAGACTTCGTGTATCATATACAGTTGAATCACTTTTAGAAAAAAAGATGCTTCCTGTTATTGGCGGTTTTGCAGGTGCTGATCAATATGGAAACATAACCACATTTGGTAGAGGCGGTTCTGATTACACCGCAACAATTGTAGCTTCTAGCATAAAAGCAGATGAAGTTTGGTTGATGAGCGATGTAGATGGATTGATGACAACGGATCCAAAAATTGTAAAAAATGCCAAAGTGCTCAAAGAAGTATCTTATACAGAAGCAATGGAAATGGCACTCTTTGGTGCAAAACACATCCACCCACGTGCGCTTGAACCACTAGTTACAAAAAAAATTCCATTAAGGATTAGAAGCACTTTCAACATTAAAAATTCTGGCACTCTTGTAACTGCATCACCAAAAGCTGATACACAAAAAACCGTGAAATGTGTTAGCACAATACGACATACAGGATTAATTGACGTTAGAGGTGGAAGTATGGTTGGCGCACCTGGAACAGCAGCTACTATATTTTCTACACTGGCAAAGGCTGGAGTTAATGTTATGATGATCTCACAAAGTCCTTCAGAGTCAAGTATTTCTATCATTGTTAAAAAGAACGATCTTGATAAAGCAGTAAATACACTTGAGATGAATCTACTAGGTAAGATAATCAAAAAAGTTGAGGTTACTGTAGATGTAGCAATAATAGCATTGATTGGTTCTGGAATGCGAGGAATTGTTGGGGTAGCATCAAAAGTGTTTGCAGCAGTAGCAAAAAAAGGCGTTAATGTTGTTATGATTGCACAAGGTTCATCAGAACTAAATCTTGCATTTGTGGTTAAAGATGCTGATTGTAATACTGCAGTACAGGCATTACACGATGAATTTGAGCTTGCAAAAATAAATTAAATATAACAAAGCCAATCTAGAAAAAAGCATTTATGTGAACTAATGATTTTGATTATATGAACAAATATTTTGTTATAACAATAATTGCTGTAGTCATAGCTACGATTTTTTCGGTACCTTTGCTAACAGATCAATTTGTTAATGCAAAGACACTAAAAAAAATTCAATTTACACAAACACTAACTTCAAGGCAGGATCCAGGCCAAGGACATGAAAGTCACCAACTTGCAATAATATTATCTCCTAGCAAAGGAGCCATTTATGATGGCTCTATAACATACACTGCAAGTGAGCCAGTACAAATTGTTATTTTACATGAAATTGACAAAGAGGATGCAAAAGGACAACCAACATGGACAGTAGATGGTGATACTGTCTTTGGACTTACACTTGTAGATCCTGGTACAAATGCAGGTTCGTATGAATTTACAGGTGCTGCATTAGCTTTGCATACAAAAAATACAAACAAATTCACCACCACAGTAAGTTTAGATGGTTGGATACGAGGACAAACACCTGAATTAATGGAAAAGAAAGAAGAAACTATTTTTGAACCCTCTTTGAAATTATCACGATCAAGTGTTTCAGCAGAAATTCCATTACACAAAGCATTCTTTGACGGAAAATCTGTTTACTATATAATTACAGATACAAATGATAAACCACATGCCAAGGCAATCTCTGAAAAACAGAAATGGAAAGTTGAAATTGCCCCTCCTCTGGGTAAGATTCCAAAAGAATCCTTGAGTGATGTTTACATGTTTCTTAATGGAACAGAAGGAAATGGAACGCGTGGATTCCAAGATGAAGTCTTTTCAAGTACACCAGGACAAACAGAACAATATAGTGCAATACGTTCTGTAACACACGTTACTTGGAAAGACAATCAGAAACCCGAAGTTCTAGACTCTGTTCAAAAAATTCTTGACGCACAAAAAGAAGATAAAATAGAACTTGAAAAAACTAATGCAATAATCAACATGCCACAAATTGTATGGCCTGAAGGTCAAATGTCTGTGAGGACAGACAAGACTCTTGCTGATGACACACCATATGTTGGTGGGCAAATTCTTGAGATAAATTTGGAAAAGATGACTGTAACCTTTGTAGCACACAGAGGATGGGGACCTGATGGTAGAACAATCTACTATATTGTAACAGACGCAACACCTTCCGGACCTGCTAGTGTGATGGGAGTGACAGATGCACCAACACTTGCAAAAGCAGTGACTAGTCCAGCAGCAGTAGATCTATACCAATTTACAAATGGAATTAAAGGTTCAGGACCTCTTGGTTTCCAAGCAGGAATCGCATCCGCAGCATTGGGTGATGATACATACAGTCCACTATGTAGAATATCTGTAGTAACATGGAATGAATCTGTCAAAGCATCAGTTCTTGAAACAATAGAGGATATCAACGCGAAGAAATCAGCTGGGGATGTAACAGTAGAACTAGCAAGACCAATGGACAGTGATCATATTGTAAACTGCCCCTTCATAGATCCATTCCAATAGAATAAATCTTTGAAAACGGATAAATTGTATTAAAGGCCGATTCATCATAGAATGGCTGGAAAATTATACATCGTTGGTGTTGGTCCTGGTCATCATGATCACATGACGTTTCGTGCAAAACAAGTAATTGAAGAAAGTGATACAATTGTAGGATACGAAACTTATGTAGACTTGGTGGCTGATCTTATCGAAGGTAAAGATGTCTACAGATATGCAATGACTCAAGAAGTAGAAAGAGCACGTCAATGTATTGAACTTGCTGAATCTGGAAGAACAGTTTCTCTTGTTTCAAGTGGAGATCCTGGAATTTATGGAATGGCAGGCCTGATCTATGAGATTCTTGCAGAATCGGGATGGGATAGAAATAACGGGTTGTATGTTGAATTAGTTCCCGGCGTATCTTCGCTTAATTCTTGTGCTGCCTTAGTTGGTTCACCACTAATGACAGATTTTGCTGTGGTAAGTATGAGTGATTTACTTGTTCCTTGGGAAATAATAATAAAAAGAGTAGAAGCTGCAGCACAAGGAGATTTTGTCATAGTGATATACAACCCATCAAGCAAAAAGAGAATTCACCAACTCCAAGATACTAGGAAAATTTTGTTAAAATACAGATCTCCTACTACACCAGTAGCTATAGTAAAAGGCGCATACAGAGAATCTCAAACAATAGTTCTTACTGATCTAGAAAATTTAGAAAATCATTCTGACAAACTTGGTATGATAAGTACAGTAATTATTGGAAATTCATCTACATACATGTACAAAGATATGATGATTAATCCACGCGGTTATACATCAAAATACAATATAGTAGAACCTCAAGCAAAAAATTAACATGAAGCCAATCCAAGTGGGTCTTACTTTACCGCAAGGGTGGCTTGATGAATTTCCTGATAATAACGCATACGATCAATTTCTGTTTTCCAAGTCGGTTGCACTAAAGGCTGAGCAACTTGGTTATGATGCTGGCTATGTATATGATCATTTCATTCCATATTATGGTGATAAGCGTACACTTCCTTTTTTTGAAGCATATACACTTCTTTCAGCAATTGCAGCAATCACAACAAAACTAAGGGTTGGTCAAGTTGTTACTTGTAATTCATACCGTCTACCATCGCTCTTGGCAAAAATGTCTTCTACATTAGATGCAATAAGTAATGGAAGACTAGAATTTGGTATTGGTGCGGGTTGGTTTGAACATGAGTACAACTCATATGGTTATCAATTTGATAGTCCATCAACAAGAATTGAACAACTTGATGAATCACTAATTATAATAAAAAAAATGTGGCAGAAAGAAAAATCAAGTTTCAAAGGAAAACACTATTCTATTAAAAATGCTATATGTAGTCCAAAACCAATTCAAAATCCACATCCTCCAATAATGGTTGGTGGCGCTGGTCAGAAACTAATTGCAGTCGCTGCAAAACATGCAACACGATACAATCATCCATTTGGTACTCCGGAAATTCTACAATCAAAAATTGAAATGCTAAAAATCCAATGTAAAAAAATTAACCGAAATTTTGCTGAGATTGAAAACTCTGTCTTATTACGAGTTCTTGTTGGAAAAGATAAAGACGATATAAAACAAATTATTACTCAATTAAAAAAGAAAAACGAATCCATTTCAGAATTTATTATGCGTTCAAAGGATAGCATTGCACTTGGTACTTCTGATGAAGTGATAGAATACTTACAAAAATATGTAAACATTGGTATTAGTTATTTTATTGTGAATTTTATAGGACTTTCAAATTCACTTGAAATGCTTTCACTATTCTCAAAAAAAGTTAGACCACGACTTTAAACACTTTGTTTGATAGTTTCTAGAAGTTCGTCTTTTAGATTTATACTCTCTCTTAATGGGGAAATTATCTTGGTTAGGTATCTTTCTACCATGTTCTTGAGATCGGATGGATGAAGCTTTTTTTGTGAAAAATCTGATTCTAATTGTGCATAATTTGTGTATGTTATATTTCCACCAAACTTTGCAGGTCTTTCAATTAAAATCTCATTAAACTCATGAAGAATTATGTGTCTAGAAATTGCTAGTAGGGGATTATTTTCTACTATTCCTTCTGGACACCACGCCTTCTTAATTTTAGATCGTATCTCATCATCAGAATCATGAATAAATATCCCAGAGGTTGGCTTTGACTTACTCATCTTACTTGCTATCTTGTCATCTTCTCCAGAAGCAGGTTCTGGTTCTGCAAGACCAGGAAGAAGGCGGTGATGTATAGCTACTGGCACTTTCCATCTCATCTTTGGAA
Organism: uncultured Nitrosopumilaceae archaeon; assembly: GCA_964434855.1. Taxonomy (GTDB): domain Archaea; phylum Thermoproteota; class Nitrososphaeria; order Nitrososphaerales; family Nitrosopumilaceae; genus UBA8516. The sequence continues at coordinate 47,790 of CAYSWR010000003.1, forward strand.
AAATCTCTCTTACCAACATGTGGATCTTTCTTTGGTCCATTCCAGAATGAACAATGTCCAGATCCATCGCATGAATATCTACTGCTTGCATAGGAGCATAAAGCATCTGAGCCAAGTCAAGTTTGTCTTTTTCTGATCTACCCATGATTGTTAGCGTTCTCATAGCACGAGAAAGTGACATGTGCTTTGCAAATTGAATTAATTCAGTCCAATATTCTCTTCTTGAATCATAGAGCTTAGAGCCTTGAAGTATCTCTATGCCTGGACATAAAAGACGAAAGGCGTCAGCATAGTACTCTGAAACTTTTTTTATTGTTTCTAGATTGCCACCAAGCTTATCATTGATAAAGGTGTGCCAGTCTGCCAAAAAAACAGAACATTTTACACCAGCTTTGATAAAATCATTTATCTTAAAACCGGTCAATATGAGACTGCCAAGATGCAAAAAACCAGAAATTTCTAAACCTATGTAATGTTTTGGGTGCGAATTAGTGTTAAAAAGATTTACCAGTTCTTCACTTGTAACAACTTCTTCAGTAGGATCTCTTGTTACAAGTGCAATTTTTTCTGTAACATCCAATTCGAATCAGATTTTCTTTTGTAAACCTATAAAGTTACGCATTAAGTTCGTGTTCTTGTTTTCTAGGTCTTGTACTTAGATAAAGAGCATGTGAACTTATGATAAGTGCAGCAAGAAACATCTTTGTGGCAAATATTAGATTCCATGGTCTTGTTGGATCGGGATATGCAATTGTCAAAGAATCAATATCAGGAACTTTTCCATCTATAATTCCTGCAGTTATCTGTGAATTAAGAATTGTAAAATTATACATGACCTCATAAAGAAAAATAGCCGAAAATCCAACAAGCATTAACTGCAAAAGTGACATTCTCCATGAAGGTATTTGTACAGTTTTTTTCCATCCGATCCTTGTTACACAGTACCATCCTATTATAGAAGAAAAGAATAACCATGTTGTTAACTTGGCAAAATGCTTGTAGGGAAGTTCAGTTTTTACCAGGACTTCTCCCATGACATAAGTCCCTTTTTCTGACCATTCTTCAAACATTGCATACACTCCAAATGCGGTAATTGAAGACATAATCACTGCACAGGCATAGAAAATGTACAAAAATATCCTGTAACCGATCTCATGCTCATGTAAGTGTACTTTCATTAACTTTGACTCACTTGCTCCAAAATATAAAAATTGGTTTTCACAAAATTGAAGAGGTTTATTACAGTATTTGCAAACATAATCCTAGTAATTGAAAATTCCAATAAATATTCCAATTATAGGTAAAGAAGAAATCAGCGAAGTACACTCTGTGCTTACAGAAAAATCTCTTACATCCTCTGCAAATTCAGGTGGTAAACGTGTGCAAGAATTTGAACAGTTGTTATCATCATTTGTCAAATCCAAATTTGCAATTGGAGTAAATTCTGGAACAGCTGCATTACAAGCCGCACTTTATGCACTAAATATCAAAAAAGGAGACGAAGTACTTCTTCCATCGTTTACTTTTGTTGCAACTGCAAACTCTGTAGTGTCCGTCGGAGCAAAACCAGTATTTGTTGATATTGTAAAAGAAAATTATACTATGGATCCAAACGATCTCAAAAAAAAAATTACAAAAAAATCCAAGGCAATAATACCAGTTCATCTTTACGGTAACGTAGCCTATATTGATGAAATTATTGAAATTGCCAACAAATATGACCTAGAAATAATCGAGGACGCAGCTCAATCACTTGGTTCGAAATACAAGGGAAGACAAACAGGAACCTTTTCCAAACTTGGTTGCTTTAGTATGTATGCTGCAAAGGTAATGACATCTGGTGAAGGAGGGGCAATTGTAACAAATGATAAGAAATTGTTTGAAAAGCTTAAGCAGATAAGAAATCATGGAATGTTGCATGGGCATGATACCAGAATCCTTGGTCTAAATATGCGACTTCCAGAAATCAGCGCTGCAATAGCAAAAATACAGATGAAAAAATTAAGTAAATTTCTAAATCAAAGAAGGGCTAACGCAAAAATTCTTACCGAGATTTTATCAGATCTGAACATTACTATTCCTCATGAGAGAAAAGGTGAAAGAGTCAATTGGTATCTTTACACAATAGCTACCAAAAAGAGAGATAATCTGATGAAAAAGCTAAACTCTGAGGGAATAGGAGCCTCGGTTTATTATTCGCAGCCTGTACATAAAACACCATTTTATAAAAACAAACTAAAGCTTCCAGTTACAGAATGGGCAGCTGCAAATGTTCTAAGCTTACCAGTGCACCCACTTGTGAACAAACAAAATCTGTACCAAATTGCAAAGATCATACATCAGGTCATAAAAAGATGAATATCGTAGAAAACATTGTCGGAGAAATATGCAAAATCGTTCTTCCAATTAACGAAGAAATATTTTTTGGGAATCCAAAATCCTCAATTGCAATATGTACACTTTCTAGCATGAAATTACTTAAAGAGATTTCAAATTCCTCTCTAATGTCAGAAATTGCTCTAGTGGGCCGACTACTTTCAGAAAATAAAGGAATAGATTCGCTCATCAAATATGTAATATCGAACAAAATCATTAAAACAATTTTGATTTGTGGCAAAGACACGATGGGTCACAGGTCTGGTCACTCTCTTCTCAAGCTCTATGAGAATGGAGTAGATTCTAATGGTAGGATAATTGACTCATCCAGTCCTGATCCCGTACTGACTATAACAAAATCTGAAATTCAAATTTTTCAAAAACAGATTACAATTATAAACAAAATAGGCGAGACATACATCTTAGAAATCAAACATTCGATTAATTCTCTACTTAAAACTTAATAGTCATTTTTTTGCCTTTCTTGATTTATCTTATTTTTCTTTTGATATTCTTTTAGAATATCTTCTGGAGTCATATTCAATTCAAGTGAGGCTTGAACAACAAAATGCCATATATCAATAAGCTCCTCACGAGCTGCAGCTTCATCAAAGGCAACAGGAGTCTTCCACCACTTCCAATTTGTGATGCGCTGAAGCTCAACTGCTTCATGAATTATGGCCGTACATAAAACAGAAATTTTTCCCTCCACATCTTTTGGGTACCTGTTCAACCTCATCATCTTCTCAAGGTTTTTTTGCATCTTGAAAATTGATTCAAGTTTATCCTCTTCCATGAATTTGTTTTTTATCTGACATCTATAACCTTTCTTAGAAACGAACCATTTTCTTGTATTGATTAAACCTTTTTTGGATTTGAGACTTTTTTAGTTCAGATAATCCATCTATGCCATATTCTTCCACAGCAAATGATCCCATTATGTTTCCATATACTGCAGCTTCTCTAATGGTTGAAATCTTTGTACTATTCTTACTTGTCATATATCCAATCATTCCCCCAGCAAACGAATCACCAGCTCCTGTAGGATCTACGATATTTTCCATAGAAAAGGCAGGAGAAGGGAAAACAACGTCCTCATAAAAAAGAAGTGAACCATGCTCACCTTTTTTAATAATTACATACTCTGCACCCCATTCCATTATTTTTTTTGCGCATTTTATCAAATTCTGAGTCTTTGTTAACAGTTTTGCTTCTTCGTCGTTTATTACTACAGAGTTGACCAATCCCATCATTTTAACGACATCATCTCTTTTTGTAGAAATCCAAAAATCAATTGTATCACACATAGAAAATTTGATCCTATCAAATTCTTTAATGACTTTTGTATTTTGTACAGGATCATTATTTGCCAGATATACGAATTCTGATTTTTTATATTCATCTGGAACTATTGGATTGAAATTACCTAAAACATTGAGCTCTGTTTTATTTGTAGTCCTATGACTAAGCGTTTCATCATAACTGCCATCATATCTGAACGTTTTTCCATTAGCACGCTCAAGCCCACTTAAATCAAGAAACCTGTTTAGGATATTGTGATATTTTTTTGGAAAGTCCTGTCCTATTACTGCTATTAGGCCAGGTTTTACAAAAAAACTTGCTGATATAGCCGCAAAAGCGGCTGCGCCTCCAAGAACATCCTTCAAAACTTTTGTGGGTGTTCTTATAGTATCTAGTGCAACAGATCCAAAAACAGTGAGCATTATTTTGCTGGTCTTACTGACCGTGTATAAATTCTCTGGCTTCCTCTTGTGTTGGATAATATGTAAATGGAATCTTAAGTGTAGTAAACAACAGATTGTATGCTATTGTTCCATCAAGTCTTAATGATGGTGAACTTTCTTTCTGCTCATATTTGTCAAGAACTGTATTATCTGCAAGAAATGGTGTTTCTACTATGCTTTTGCCGTTTGCAGGTATGATAGTCGGTTCTAATATTCCTGCGCCGAGATTTTCTCCTTCGACTGATATGATAAAGTCAGTTCTCCCTACATTTAGAATCATAAATGATGAATTCTCAAATTCAAGATTTATACTATAAAGTGTTCCATCGCTTGTTCTTTCTATTATTTTACTACTTTTCATAGAAACATGGAGTTGTGTTGCAGAAGCATATTGTAAGTAAACAAATATGGCAAGAACTGCTATTACTGATATTACAATTATTGAAACCTTGGATTTTCGTTTCATGATATTCTTGATTTCTAATCGCTTTTTAGTATACATAGGAAAAAAACCATATTTTTATGTGTAAAAGTTTTGATCTATTTTCTAAGTAGCTTAGAGCTAGTAGAATAAATGAAAATATACAAATGGGTATGTAAAATGGCCAGAATCAGACTAAAATTAGGCGCAAACGAGATTGAAGTAGACTCTAAGGATTTTTACGTAGACAATCAAAGCGTAGACGAAGTCATTAGCAATCTATCTAGGTATGTAGCAGAAGAAACTAAGGTACCAAATACAGAAACTGCTGTTAATTATCTGAGTTCTCTTGAAGATGCTGAAATCCATGAACCAGAATTTACTGCACCCATATCAATTGATTCGAGTCAGATTAGAAGCAAAATACACATACTTGTAAGAGATTCATTTTTTGAACAACCAAGAACAGTTTCTGAGGTTGTTGCTCAACTTTATGAATATGGCTGGGCTGCAAGACCTCTAGATGTCTCAAAAATACTTGTAAACATGGCCTTAAACAGAGAACTTCAAAAAGACTCGCAAGAAAAACGTAGTTACTATAGCAATAAACTAGTACAACTCAGGTAGATTTGTAATTACAAATCTTACAGGACTCAAGCACATCGCCTTCCAAATGATCAAAATGTACATTGCATTTTTTACACGTATGATGCATATCAAAATACCCATCACTTTCTACTTTTCCAGTCTGATTTGTTAATAGATCAGCGCTTCCACACTTTATACAATGACAACCGCATTGCATGAATATCTAACAAAATAATACCACTAATAACCTAGTGGAAATTGAATTTATTTCTGAATTGTAGCATAAGAACTATGGAGATTCCTATTACAAGTGGAACAAATAAGGGAAATTCTGGTACCACCGTAGTGCCTATGATGTTTATTGTACCTGACGTATCTGGCCTAAATCCAAGCCAAGCATGTGTTCCATTATTATAAAACTCAGAATTTAAAGTCTGGTTACTATTAACATACACATCGTAAGGTTCCCATAACAATTCTAATGGAATTATTGCTGTAACTAATGAATTGCTTTCTGGAATGTTAAATGTAATCCTTTTTTCTAGTTGATTAAACTCAAACCCATCAATATCTGTTAAAGTTCTAATTCCTACCTCAAATTTCTTATCTCCCCACACTACTTCTTTTGAAATTACGGGTTCGTCTGACACATATTCTAATGTCATTGCACCACCATGTTGTCGTATGCCTTTCTCTCCAATGTAAATCGGTCTATCATTAATCCATATCATATCAACATTTGAAGGAAAGTAAAAATTAGTTATTTCAGTACCAACCCATTTCCAAGTCCATATACCATCTTTCAAAAATATGACATCACTAAGATCATATTTTATGAAAATCATGTCATTGTTTGAAGGAGTTAATACTATAGCTATAGGATCTTTTTCTAAAGTTAGATGTTGTACGTCATTTCCCTCCCTATCTACTACGGAAAGATTTGACATTGTACCTACAATTGTTTCAACTTGTTGCGTGGTTTTTGCACTTCCTACTACCTCATGTGTTACATGAGCTATTCCATTTTCATCAATTATAATTTTTATAGTTTGTTGAGGTTTTTCACCAAAAGTTATTTGACCAAAAGCTTCTGACATGGAAAAAAACAATCCAACAATTACTAAAGTCACAAGTATTTTTTTCAAATTCATCGCCTAATCAGTTATTGTTACATGAAGCATTTTTGCTTCTTGATTGGGACAGTCATTTTTATCTCTTGGTTGATTTACTATTTTGTCTGCTACATTCATCCCTTCTATGACTTGACCAAAAACTGTATACTGTCTATCAAGAAAAGTACTATCAGTAGTAACTATAAAAAACTGTGAACCTGCACTGTCTGGATCCGTTGCACGTGCCATTGAAACTATTCCGCGGAGGTGTGACTTAGAATTAAATTCTGCCTTTATTGTATATCCTGGACCACCTATGCCCCACTTGCTTTTGTCAGGTTTTTTTGTATTAGGATCTCCACCTTGGATCATAAATCCTGGAATTACTCTATGGAATAATGTACCATCATAAAACGAAGTCTTTGCAAGCTTTACAAAACTTCGTACTGTTTCTGGGGCTAGGTTTGGTAGAAGTTCAAAGACTATTTTTCCAAAATTTGTTTCTATTGTAGCCTTTGGCATTTTCTCAAACTACTTATTTTTATCATAAGAGTCTTGCTATCCTAACATCTATTCCGGAGTAAAATTACCCTTTTTATCAAAAACACGAGTACTCAAATCTATAGAATTTCTATTAAACTATACAATAATCACAAAAATTCAGACAAAAAAATCTAAAAGCCAGTTACCAAATATGTATAATCAGGCACATAAAAAATTACAATATATTTTGACATTTTTAATGCAAATGTTTTAAAACGTTTTGGTAGACCATTAGATCAAATTGTTAATCAGACATTTTTCAATTATTAAATATATAATAATTTAACAGTACAGTAACAGTCTTATATAGAAGATCTGAAAAATAAAAATCGTGAATCGCTCTACTCAAAGCACAAATATTAAAGAAGCAATCAACGCGCTACTTGACAAGGGACTTACAGACAAGCAAGATATCTATACTAAAGTAGTAGAAGATCTTGGTGTTCCAAGGCCTACCGTAAGAAGAGTTGCGCGAGATTTACGAAATGAACTTTTACAAAAAATTCAGATTTTGCAATCTGAGGTCCCACGACCTGGATATTTTGGCAATAAAGATGCTGAAAGCGTTACTGCCTAGCAAAATCTTTTCTTTTTATTAATCATTCCAAATCTAGTATTTTTCATTACTATTATAAGCAAGAAAATTTGTGAAGTGAAACATGGGACACATTCCTACGGCTACAGTTGGTGCCCTTGCAGCAGTTCTAACAGGTCTATACTTTGTGCTTCCTGATGCAGTGCACTTTACCCTGTTGGTGTTTATAATTGCAGCATGGTTTCTAACCGCAATATGCTGGCTTGCACAAAAAAGTGCAGATTATATGCATAAATATGGCTCACCCAACGAAATAAAAAAAAGCTAACTGAGAATCAGCCTATCCAAACAAGTCAGATAAGTGCCGAAGATCTAGAGCAAACTAAGATTCAATTCTCTACTGATCTTAAAGAGCTAAAAGACAGAGTAAAAATTAAAGATAATGAGATAGAAAAACTAAAGACAGAAATTACTAATCTCAAAACTCTGGTAGAAATAGAATCTCTCAGGGCAGAGCTTGCACATATAAAAATGCTAGCTGCACAAGAAAATACAAAACGTAAAAAGAAAAAATAACATTACTTACAATGCTCACATTGATGAGTTTCATGATTCTGTTTACAACCGGGGCAACTTGTAGCTCCACCAAAATGACAATTACAACGACATCCGTCGTTTAGATTTTCTTTTGACATACAGTGATGAATCAATTATCAGTCAACTTAATATGTAACTTTAGTGGTGAAATTTTGTGAAATCCTCAATTAGTTTTGGATTGGCAGCTTTAGCAGCATTAATTGTAATGCTTCCAAATTCTACCTCGTCTGTATCAGAAGAATTTCCTTCTATTCCAACACTTGTATCAGAAAATAGCTCGGTTGTATTACAACAAAAAATCATATCAATGCATATTCCAGAAGATAATACTCTTCCATGGGGTTTTGTTGAAGGTAAGGTAATTAATCCTGCAGAGGGATATCCGGTAATAATTCAGATATACAAAAATGGTGAACCAGTACACTTTGCACAAACCGATGTTAGGGAAGATGGTTCTTACGAATACAAATTTCGTGTTAGAAATGTAGATGGTGACCAAGTGATTAACATCTTCCAAGGCGACTATACTGTTAAAATCTTTAAAACAATTTATGTTACACCTACCGCAAAAATAGTCTAGGAAGCAAGTTTTAGGGTTTCATCAACTAGTTCTTGCAGTCTAGTTATAGCGTTTTCATCAACTATCTTACCATCCTTTATCTGATTTGTAGTCATGTGCACTGCTCTTGGATTTGTTATCACTTTGAAATAAGACATCAAACCTGTAATTGCATTCTGGACATTTGTGAAACTAATACCTCCTGAAGACATAATTGCTATCCCGGCAGTTTTTCCAGCAGTCTCTTTGTAATTAATATATTCAAAGAGATTCTTCAAAGATGAACTAAAAAATGAATTGTAAATAGGCGAACCAACAAACCAAACATCAGCATCAGTAACATCCTTTGCCGTCTGCGTTGTAATCTCACTATAACTTTCTCCAGGTCCTAAAAAACAATCAATTCTATCTTTTGACAGATCAATAAATTTTGTACCAGTATTTTTTGTTTTAACATAATTATACAAACATTCCATCATGATCTGTGTATTGGCACCTTTCCTTGGGCTAGCAGAAATCACGACAACCTTCATAATGACTCAGTCAACTGATATTATATTTAAATCAAATAACCAAAGATTTCATTATGATTGATAATAAAATCAAGAATTGATCATATTTTTGAAACAACCAAAGAATCTCTGATCTGGTAACATAGTGTAAAGCGGGCTCGGAGGGCTTCGATCCCTCGACCTGTAACTTAGGAGGCTACCGCGCTATCCATGTTGCGCGTTAATTAGACACTGCGCCACGAGCCCAGCAAAAATCAACGTCGTAACAATTTAAGCGTAATCTAAATTCGAAACTATCATCTCATGAATTTGATACCAACTAGGATCATCAACTCTGTCCCATTTCTCATAAAACACAACATCTTTCAAATCAAGTCTTGGTAACCAACCTGCGGTTTCAAGATCTGGCTTTTGTGCAAATTCTGAGACATGACCAAGACACAAATATGCAACAGGAACAACGTGTTCTGGAATTTCTAGAGTTTTTTTAAGATCATTATTAGAAAGAATGCTAACCCACCCTAATCCAATTCCCTCTGTTCTTGCTGCAAGCCATAAATTTTGAATTGCACAACATACACTGTAAATTCCTGTTTCAGGTATACTGGTTCTCCCTATTACAAAAGGGCCAAACTTAGAAGGATCATATGTAACGCAAATATTTACAGCAGAATTTAAGATTCCTTCGAGTTTTAAAGATAGATATCTTGACCTTTTTGGATCCTTGATAAGATCCGATGAACGCATTCTTTCTTCATCAAAAGATTTTTTTATTTTTTTCCGTGTTTCATGATCTTTTATCAAAATAAAATTCCATGGTTGCGAAAAACCTACGGAAGGCGCATGATGTGCTGCATTTAAAATTCTAGACAAGGTCTTGTCATCTATTGGCTCTGAGGTAAAGTGAGATCTTACATCACGCCTAGAAAAAACAGCCTTGTAGAAGCCATTTTTTTCATCCTGTGAAAAATCTTCACCCATGGGTATTCACCAAAAACAATGCATATTATTCTTATTTTTTAAATTAAACGTTAATAACGTCTCTTAGAAGAGTCGTATTCTATTGGGCCGATGGTCTAGCCTGGTAGGATACCTCCCTGACACGGAGGTGGTCGAGAGTTCAAATCTCTCTCGGCCCACTTGTTTTTATTACTTAAAAATATGGATAAAATATGATTGAATTCACACAAAAAGAAATAGATTTTTTAGAAAACAACGAGGCATGTAGAATCGCAACATCTCATAATAACGTACCTCATGTAACACCTGTTACATATTATTTTGAAAAGGGTTTTTTCTATATTGCAACTGATTACAACACAAAAAAATATTCTAACCTAAAGAAAAACAAGAATGTTGCAATCACGGTAGATGTTTACCTTACAGGAAAACACAAGGCAGTAGCCATACAGGGCATTGCTGAATTTATTGAAAGAGGACTAGAATTCAAACGACTATACGAGATCTTTTACAAAAAATTCTACTGGGTAAAAGAAACTCCTTGGAAAGAAGGAGAAGCTCCTTTTGTCAAAATTACACCGCAAAAAAAGACGAGCTGGGGTTTGAATTAACCAAGTGTAGATTCAAATTGTTTATCTATTTCAGTCCAAGCTGATTTGATTGTGGCTGTTCCTTTTACTGCATATATTACATCTTCATTATTTGTAACTGCCGAATATTCTTCAGCTATATGATTTGTATATACAAGATTAAAGATACTAGAATATGGAATTTGCTCACCAGCTAGGATTAGAGCCCTACCGGGAAGTGAAATATCCTCAGCACTGTAATCCCCATTACCAACAATTTTGCCATTTACCAACAATTCATAATGTATGCTAGAAACAGTGAGCGTTTTCTCACTTGGATTACTCACAAGAAAAATAACTTGAAGCTTTGCACGTTGGTCTACATTATTTACTTCTAATACCTTTACACTACCCAAATCCAACTGTACTTTTTCAAGATCGGGGTTACCTAAACCGGCATAAATATAAAATCCTATGAACATGGCAAATAATACTGCAAAAGCTGCAGAAATAACCACTCTCCCGCTACTAACCAAATCAACAACTAACGGGTTTCATATAACTAAAAAACCTTCTCAGATGC
>CAYSWR010000004.1:0-56243 GCA_964434855.1 uncultured Nitrosopumilaceae archaeon
TCAGTACAAGCAACATGCACAAGTATCTCTGCCATATTCAGCTTGTTTGAAGTACGTTGCATCAGAAAATTCAATATGTAGTTAAAGTAGAAATAATTTCTGTATGGATTTTCAAAATTGACAAATCTTATTATACAAAACAATTAGTGATGTATCATTGAATGCTTCCTATTAGAGATGAAAATCCAAAACCTCCAGGATACAGACCATTAGTTACTTATTTCTTAATAGCCATAAATGTAATAATTTTTTTCTGGGAAGTTGCAGTAACTGGACAATTCATTGAGTTTACAAATCAACATGCTGCAATGTTATTTCATCAATATGGAACAGTTCCAGCTGAAATAATTGGAGGTCTTATTGACAAAGATTACAGTGTAATACAACCACTCTTTTCTTCTATGTTTCTTCATGCAGGTATAATGCATGTTGGTGGAAACATGCTTTTCTTGTATATCTTTGGTGATAATATCGAATTAAAATTTGGAAGAACAAAATATCTTCTACTTTATCTATTATGGGGAATAGTTGCAGATTTTGCTCACATAATGTCAAATCCATCAAGCCAAATCCCAGCATTGGGTGCATCTGGTGCAATATCCGGTGTTCTTGGAGCTTATCTTGTATTGTTCCCTAGAACAAAAATAGTTACTTTTATCTTCATGGGATTCTTCGCAAGAATGACTCGTATTTCTGCAATCTGGTATCTTCCATTTTGGTTCTTATTCCAAAATGTATTACCTGTAATAATAGGATCAAGTGGTTCCGGTGTTGCATTTCTTGCTCATATTGGAGGATTTGCAGTTGGTCTGGTGACAGGGTTAATTTATAAAAAAACCCACCGTTCAGAGTTTTCTTATGGAAAAAGATATGGTTGGAAAGGAGATTATTAATCAAAACAATTTGTAAGAAATAAATTCAACTCTATGTTTGGAAACACATGCCACTGATTACAGTTTCAATGTATCCTGGCAGAACACAGAAACAAAAAGAAGATTTCGCAAAAGCTATTACAAAATCTGCTGTAGAGATTCTAAAAACAAAAGAAAATCATGTAATAGTGGTCTTTGAAGAAAACCCAAAAGAAAATTGGTACATGGCAGGAAATCCTCTTTAAACTACCTTTTTATTTTAAATCAATTTACAAAATATATGACAAAGATTGCTCTAATACAATTCAAAGCTAATGTTGACAAATACAAAAATCTAAAAAAAATAACTGATTACATAACTAAGGCAGCAAAAAGAGGAGCAAAATTATGTGCGTTTCCTGAATTTATGATGTGTTACACATCTTCTTCACAATCAGCAAAAGAATTAGCAAATTTAGCTGAAACAATTACTGGAGAATTCGTTTCCACAATTTCTAAAAGCGCAAAACAAAATTCAATTCAAGTTGTGGGAACCATTTACGAAAAAAGTCCAATGGCAAATCGAGTTTATGATACTTCTTTTCTTATCAATGAGAGAGGCAAAGTTGTATCAAAGTACCGCAAGATTCATCTCTATGATGCATTAGGAATGAAAGAATCTAAAAAATTGTATCCTGGCTCTCAAATCTCAAAACCTATCAAGACAACCATAGGTACGATAGGAATGATGATCTGTTATGATCTTAGATTTCCTGAGATGTCAAGAACATTAGCATCCGCAGGATCAGAATTTTTAGTTGTTCCATCAGCTTGGGTGCAAGGTGAGATGAAAGAAGAACATTGGATAACTATCAACAGAACACGTGCAATTGAAAATGGTTGTTATGTTATTGCTCCTGATCAGGTTGGAAACATTTACTGTGGAAGAAGTTTAGTAGTTGACCCATATGGAAAAATACTATTAGATATGAAAAAGAAAGAAGGAATTGGAATCGTAGATGTCTCACTTGAAAGAATAAAACAAGTAAGAAAAAAACTCCCACTTTTAAAAAATAGAAGGACTGATATCTATACAAACTTTAAGCTTTAGTTTGTCTGCTTTTACATTTTATATTACAACATTGTCTTGACCATTTCTCTTTTCTAGAGTATCTAAAAAGAACTATTGGCCATTCGCAAAATCTGCAAGGAATCTTTGTTGTACAGATCATTCCTCTTTGTATCAAAGGTGTTGATGCTCTACAACCATTATAATAATTTGAACATCCAATGAATCTTTTTTTTGTTTTTCTAGATCGAATCACTATTAATTTTCCAATATGACACTCTGGGCATTCCACCAATCCATTGTTAGGCAAATTTGTTCCAAGTATAACGTACTTCATTTTTTTCTCTGACCAAGAAAGATATCCATTTTTATCATAGTATTGTTTTATTTCATTTTTCATCTTTGCAATTTTTCTCTTTGTAATTTTAACAGAATTTCTCGAAACTATAGTCTCATTTTTTACAACAAGAGATTGTTCTAGATTTAGAGTCATAGCGTTCTAATCATCTTCTTATAATTGAAGATTAATGAAGAATTTTTATATGGAGTATAGTCAGCGAGATTTGTGGAAAAAGTCTGTGTTATTGGTGCAGGAAGCACAAAATATGGAAAATTACAAGATAGCATTGCAGACATAGCTGTTCAGGCATCCGTAGAAGCTATTGAGAACGCTGGCATTAACCCAAAAGAAATCCAAGCAGGATACATATCAAACGTCTTTGGTATCGCGGATAAACAGGTTCACCTAGGACCTGTTATAATGAGTAATCTTGGCATTCCTGAAGTACCGTCATTATCAATCGAGTCTGCATGTGGAAGCGGTTCTGTTTCATTTAGAGAAGCTTATGCTAATGTAGCTGCAGGATTTTATGACGCAGTTTTAGCAACAGGTGTTGAAAAAGTAACTCATACTGGAACGGAATGGACTACAACATACTTTTCTTATTGTTCTGATTTCTTTTATGAAGGTGGAGCTGGTGCATCATTTCCAGGATTATTTGCATCGATGGCTCGAGCTTATTTGGCAGAATTCAAAGCAACTGAAGAAGATCTTGCAATGGTTGCAGTAAAAAACCATGATAATGGTTTTCTAAATCCAAAAGCACATTTAAGAAAAAAAATTACAATTGATGATGTAATGAAATCTGCAGTTGTTGCCAGCCCTCTCAAATTATATGATTGTTGTCCATTCTCTGATGGTGCAAGTGCAGTGATCCTATGTAATGAAAAATTTGCAAAAAAACATACAAAAAATTACATTCAAGTTATTGGATCAGGTCGAGGTGGATCACCAGCTGCATTACAAGGGCGTGAACACATTACAACAATACCAAGTACAAGAATTGCAGCTCAAGCTGCATACAAAATGGCAGGTGTTACACCAAAAGATATTGACTTTGCAGAAGTACATGATTGTTTTACAATTGCAGAATTAGTTGATACTGAAGACTTGGGATTTTTTGAAAAAGGAAAAGCAGTTGATGCAGTACGACAAGGAATGACAAAGCTAAATGGTGCTATACCGATCAATCCATCAGGAGGACTAAAATCAAAAGGACATCCAATTGGTGCAACTGGAATTGGTCAAGTGGTTGAAGTATTTGATCAACTTACAGGAAAAGCTGGAGAAAGAACAGTAAAAGATGCTAAAATTGGTCTAACACATAACTTTGGCGCAACAGGTGCAAGCTGTGCAGTACATATCTTCAAAAGTGTATAACTTGTCAGCAAAAGAAGAATTCATCAATAATGCTAAATCAGGCAAGATTCTTGCCCGTAAATGCACAAAATGTGGTTATTTGCACCTTGCCACGACCTATTTCTGCCAAAATTGTGGTAATAAGGGATTTGAGAATGTCTCAATCGAAGGAAAAGGTACGGTTGTTACTTATACTATTATCACAGTTCCTCCAGCAGGATATGAAAAATACACTCCATATGCATGGGTTGTAATAAAACTAGATGGAGTGGATCTTCAAGTATCTGGTTTTATGAAAAATATTAACTCCCCATCTGATCTGCCACTTGGTACAAAAACCAAAATTGCTGGTTATGATGAACGTGGTATATTGATAGAAAAACTGTAAATCAAATTTATTAAACTGATTAAAAAAAACACAAAACAGTTCTTTTATAACATTAACAAAAAACGATCACAAATGTCAGTTGACGTTGTCTGTGGTAAATGTGGTACAAAGATAGCAAACATGCGAATGTTAAAATCTGTTAAAGAAGTCGTAAGACCATATAATAATATATGTCCATCTTGTGGGCAAACTCTTTCCACATCAGAATTTTCTGTAGATGTACAGAAAAACTGAATAAAAATTTAACTATACGTTCTATTTCGTCACAAATCTTATTTACTGATGCTATCTAGACATGCCTATGGAACTAAGCGAGGATTTTGGGGATCAAAAACGTGACGGAATTTTACAATCAGCATCAAAGCGTGTAAGAATGATCTTTTCTGTCATGGCAAGTCCAAACAGGATCGATATACTACGTATTTTAAACTCAAAAGGACCACTTACTTATTCTGAACTTAAATCACTTGCTGGCTTTAAATCAAAAAAGGAAAGTGGAAAATTTGCATATCACCTTAGAAAGCTGTTAAGGCAATCTCTCGTGGCTCTAAATAAATCTGAAAGGCGATATACCATCACAAACCTTGGGAAACTGGTTCTAAGCCTTGCAAGACAGATCGAGGAACGTTCCATAATAGAAAGTGGAAAGATGTATGTACGAACATCGCACGAAGCAATAGAGGAATTTAACTCTCATAAGATAATACAATCCCTCGTACGAGAGGGTAGCCTTCCCTTAGAATTAGCACAAAAGATAACAGAAGAGGTAGAAAATCGCATCTACAAGTTCCAAACTACTTACCTCACATCTTCAGTCATTCGTGAAATGGTTAATGCCGTTCTTTTGGAGCATGGTCATGAGGAATACAGGCATAAGCTTGCTAGGTTAGGTCTTCCTGCATATGATATTCATGAAATGATTACAAACGTTGATGGTATACATAATGGCGTAGAAGGACTACTCTTTAAGACTGGTCAGACAGTCTTTGGGGAACATCTTGTACTTAACACATTGCCAAAGGATGTAGCAGATTCACATCTTTCAGGTGATATACACATAACAAATACTGGAATCTGGTCACTCTTACCAGATACAATATTTGTAAATATTAAAGAACTGCTTGAAGATGGAATTGATCTCCGTGGGAAATTCCTTGGAGTGACAAGGATGCCACCGATCAAGACACTTGATGATCTTACAACATCACTTTCATTACTTACACTCTTACTTCTCAAAGAGGCATCACAAGAAGTAATTATCGATGGATTAGTAACAGTTTTGCAAAAATATTCAAAAAATCTTTCAGAAGTTGAAGAAAAAATTGCAAATGCGTTTGCAATAACATCAACTGCACCAAAATATAACAAAAACTCAGCACTGGCATCATTTAGAATCCAACTCGGTTCTGATTCCAAAGTCATAGGCGCTATACTTGCTGGCTACAAGAAATACATCAAATCAACACCACTTCCACATGTTGGATTGATAATCGATTATGAAAAAGGCAAAGTCAGTGAGTTTTCTGATATACTTTCTGAGATCATAGCATTAGGAGGGCGAGTAATCTTCTCCAAGGGTCATATATCGAACCATGGAATATTACGTGGAGATACAAAAAACACTGGTACATCAATTAACTTACAAGCACTCTCCATAAACCTGCCTAGGCTTGCGTTTGAATCCAATAAGGATGAAACTTACTTTAGGGCACGTCTTGCAATTTTGATGAAACCTGCACTTGCAGCAATGTCACTTAGAAAGAAAGACATCTCAGATCTTACTAGGCGTGGACTAAATCCAATTCTTGCAAGTAACACCCAGTACATGCAAAAGGGATCAGTCACGCTTGTGGTTAATCTAATAGGCCTAAAGGAGGCCGTATTAGGCATACTTGGTTATGAAAACAACAAGGCCGGGAACGAAATAATGACCAAGGTACTTGAAACCGCCATAGAGGTTGCAGCCAAGAAAGGAAAAGAAATGGGCGATAACGTTACCATATCTATGACTGAAAGCGATGCTGCTACAAGATTCTCTACACTAGATGGCGAAAAATACGGTAAAATGTCTATTCACCAATTCGTTGAAGGTGATGCCTATAGTGCTGGTATGATGTTAAATGCTTCAGAAATAGAGGGTATGACTCTAAAGACGGACAAGATTACACAATGTAATCACATATCAAAGATGTTGAATGGTGGATTATTGATCCAACTAAAAATATCTGATGACATGGATACAGCAGGAATCAAAAAGGCAATAGAAAAAACAAGTGAACTTGTAGGATCTTTTAGGCCGATCAGAAAAGTGCCTATCTGTGGTAACTGTGGTCTAAAAGACGAAAAGATCACCGACAAATGTCCTACCTGCAAATCTCCATACATATTGGCATAAACTTGCCGATAATCGTAGCTCCTTATGGTTAATACCAGATCTTTTTAAAAAAATTGGAAAATGCGATTATATTTTTCTGAAATTTTTAATAGGATTTTTTTCATTTTTATTTAGAATCGATCTAATCCACCATTGCAAATTGAAACGGTGTCAACAAAATTGATGCAAAAATCAATTTTAGAAAAATATTTTTTGCCTCAATCTTTATTATGCTCTATTTTCTTACTGTTGCGGGGAGACGTTTGACGGACTTTGCACAAATAGAAAACTCGATTATCGAAGTTAAAAAAAGAGATGGCCGAGTATTAAATTTCCAAAAGGATAAAATCTCAAATGCAGTATACAAAGCGCTAATTGCTTGTGGCAGGCCAGATCATAGCTTGGCCGACAAACTGGCTGAAGGAGTTATGATGAGACTCTTAAAACAAGGATTTTCAACATCTGCTCCGCCAAGCGTAGAAGATGTTCAGGATATGGTTGAATCTATCTTAATAGATGAAGGACTAGGTGAAATTGCCAAAGCCTACATCCTCTACAGGCACGAACGAAGAAAGATTCGAGAAGAAAAGATGAAAGTTCTAAATGCAAAATTACTTGACGATGTATCAAAGAAATTTGACATTAATTGCCTACGAGTCTTAGCATCACGATATCTATTCCGTAATAACAAAGGCGAAATAATCGAAAGCCCAGGAGAGATGTTTGAACGCGTTGCAGTCTTGGTTGGAATTGCAGATGTACTAAAAGATAATTCCATTTTTGAAGTTAACGGTGGAAGAACCCAAAACATAGAGGATGCTAAAAAATATCTTGACAAACTTGATGACTTTAACTACAAATTCAAGATAGGCAAATACCACCTTAACAAGTGGCACTTTAGAGGATTAATCTCTCACTACATTGATCTGGCAAAGCAAGATCAGATGAAAGTAAGTATAAAAGAATTTCTCACTATGCTTGCAGCAAAACAATTTGAGCACCATGCAGAAAGAATTGCAGAATACTATGACATGATGGTATCTCAAGACTTTCTACCAAACTCTCCAACCATGATGAATGCTGGTGGAAGGCTAGGACAGCTGTCTGCATGCTTTGTACTTGCAATGCCTGATGACATGGAACAAATAATGAAATCATCTTCAGACGCTGCTTTAATCTTCAAGTCAGGTGGAGGAGTTGGAATCAATTACTCTGATCTTAGAGAAGAAGGTGATATGGTTGCATCTACATCTGGTGTTGCATCAGGACCAGTTTCTTTCATGAATATCATAAACACAGTAACCGAAGTTGTTAAACAAGGAGGGAAACGCAGAGGTGCAAACATGGGAATAATTGAAGCATGGCATCCAGATATTGAAAAGTTCATTACTGCAAAAACAAAGGCAGGAGTTTTAGAAAACTTCAATGTAAGTGTAGGAGTGTGGGAAGACTTGTGGAGTGCACTTGTAAATTCTAGCGATGGAAAATACATGCTTCGAAGTCCACGTGATAAAAGTCCAGTACGTGAAATAAATGCCAATCAACTCCTTGATCTAATAGCACTGTCAGCTTGGAAGAGTGCTGAACCTGGGCTGATCTTCTTTGATCAAATTAACAAGTATAATGTATTTGCAAAAGCACGCGGTGGACCATTACGAGCAACTAATCCATGTGGAGAACAAAGTTTGTATCCATATGAATCATGTAATCTTGGGTCCATCAATCTTTCAAACTTTGTGAAAAGAAAAGCCGATGGACAATACGAATTTGATTGGCAAAGATATGAAGAAGTAATCAGAAAGACTACAAGATTCCTAGACAATGTAATAGATGTAAACAATTATCCAATACCTGAGATCGATCAGGCCTCAAAAGATTCGCGTAGAATAGGACTTGGTGTGATGGGTGTTGCTGATCTTCTATTCAAGCTGCGAATTCCGTATAACTCACGAGAGGGTTATGAATTCCAAGAAAAACTAGCAGAGGCTCTGAGCTATTATTCAATGGAAGAAAGTGTAGCTTTAGCAAAGACACGAGGTGCATTCCCACTTTGCGGAAAAACAGAATATCCTGAAAGAAAAATTCCAATTTCAGGTTATTATGAAAAACCAAAAAGTACGCACTATTATGATTGGGATGCCCTTATTGAAAAAATCCAAAAACATGGAATACGAAACGTGCTTACATCTACAGTAGCTCCTACAGGAACACTTTCTATGATATCTGATTGTTCTAACGGAATGGAACCAATGTTTGCACTTGTATTTGAAAAGCGTGTTACTGTTGGTAGGTTTTTCTATACTAACAAGATCTTTGAATCTGTTCTAAAAGAACATGGACTGTACAATGATCAAATCTTAGAAAAGATTGCAAACAATTATGGATCAGTAAAAGGAATTCCAGAAATTCCAGAATGGATACAGAAAATATTTGTGACTGCGATGGACATACACTGGACTGATCACTTGATGGCACAAGCTGTATGGCAAAGATGGATTGGAAATGCAATAGCTAAAACAATCAATATGCCAAATGACGTAACTACAGATGATGTTAAAGCATCATATTTGTTAGCCCATGAGCTTGGACTAAAAGGAATCACTGTATTTAGAGATGGTTCAAGACATGAACAAGTTCTTCATATGACTGGTGACAACGTGCAAAAAACATTCCAAGTAGTGCCAAGTACATACATGACAGATTACATTGCAAAAAGTGTTACTAATCCATATCTGAAAGCTCAGATTGAAAAAGCACTACAAATCAGGATTCCTGATAGCGAGGTAAAACTACAACAAAACCAACTTACACAAGAACAAATGGAAGAAAGATTATGCCCTATATGCAAAAACAATCTTGTCTTTGCAGAAGGATGTAACATCTGCATAGAATGCGGATATACCGGCTGTACATCTGGCTAGTCATACTAATCATAACTTTTTTACTATCAATCATTAGTGGTAGCACTATTGAATAAAAAAATTCTTGGCGGTGCAATAGCAGCAGGTGTAATAGCTGTTGTTATTACAATGGTATTCTTACCAACACAAACTACTGTAATGCAAAAAAATGAAAAACTCGGTTTATACATAATGACTCCATCTCCAACCCCCACCATTTCAAAACTAAAAGACGCGTATGCAGAAGCCGCATCTACAGGAATCGGAAGAAGTAATGTCTATCTTTTCTGGTCCACACTAGAACCGCAACAAGGACAATACAATTGGGAAATTCCTGATGCTCTTATGAGTCTCAACAAACAAAATGATCTCAAAGTAACATTGTACTTTTCGATAATTAACAACCGTGTTTTTGGTCCGTTTCCAACTTGGATGGGAGAGCTACAACTTGATGATGATCTAAAGGAAAAAACTATCAAAGTTCTTGATGACATTTTATCAAGATATGGAATTATTGATCATGTAATAATAGGTGGAGAAATCGACGCATATTTCCGTGAACATGAAAATGAAATTACAAAATATGAGAAATTTTTCACAGGCGTATATAACGAACTTAAAGAGAAACATCCGAACGCAAAATTTGGAAACTCATTTTCACTTCACGGTGTGTTAAACCATCAACAAGAAGATCTTGTTGGCAAGCTAAATCAGGGAGATTTTATCGCTTTTACATATTTTCCTGTAAATGTATTAAATGAAATAGACAAAACTCCAGAAGAAGCAGGCAAAAATCTCGAAAGAATATTGGATTTAGTGGGAAACAAACAATTTGCTTTAATGGAAATAAGCTGGACCACGGCAGAATCCGTTGGTGGAAGCAAAGATGGACAGGTAAAATTTATGAAAGTAGTATATGATTTTTACAGAAAAAATGAACCGCGATTTGAGTTTCTTTCTTGGTATAGGCAATATGACAGACCAATAGAAAGTTGCATGAAGAGTCTTAACACAAGTTTTGATATCAGTTTTGGAAATGAGTTTGTATTACAACGCACAGCTGAATACATTTGCGGTGCTGGATTAATTGACATTGATAAAAATGCAAAGCCTGGATGGGAAGAATTTAAAAAACAAGTACAATTCAATCCTAACTCTTAATTATTGTACAAAGGAGATTCTGTATACTTGAGATACTCTGTCTTTCTCGTTATATCATTACTATTAGCAAATCTTATTCCTGTATTTGGTGATGATTACATTCCCCCCACAACACAAGAGCAACAACTATACAAAAAATTACTTGCCGAATTTGAAAGACTCAATGTTGAAAAAAAGGATGTAAGCGAGATACTTGAGACGTTTGAAAATCCATTGATAATTTCTTTTCCATGCGATTCTACTGATCTAAATGATCTAGTAGTTGGTGTAATCAAAACAAAATTAACAAGATTTGATGAAACTCAAACTCATGAGGAAGGAGTAATCACAGGTGGGACATACACTTGGAAATGTACTGTTACAACTTCAGAAGGTAAGATAACTATCGATTGTGATAATGAATTAAAGATAAATTCTGATTATCTAACACAAGATGTGCAAAAAGATCCAAGAATAAAAAAAATTGAAAATCAAATTATGATGTACCATGAATTTCTGCATGGGCAACTAATGATTGACGCTATAGAGTCATCTGAAAAATGGAGAAATGACACATGTAATAAACCGCCAGGAGGGAAAATTGATTATTCGTATTCTGACAAAACCCATAAAATAATTAATCCACTTCAACAAGAATTTGCTGCTCAACTAATAGAACAAGCTGGAGGTAAAATGGTTGTTAAAGAAATAACAATAGGAGAAACTAATGATGGTTCATTTGCAAAAAAAGTAGGAAGCTTAAATGATTTCCCACAATTTATAAAAAATGGAATTAGTGTTAGTTTGCGTGGAACAAATCTTGTCAATACAAAATTTTTATCACAAGACTCTGATATTATCCTATACGGCAATCTCATAAACAAGACAGAGTCTGGTATTGCGTGGCTTTACATATTTGGTATGCAGCCAGAGCAATCTGGGAATAAACAATTAGTAGAAACTAAAATACACATTCCAGATTGGATTAAGAAAAACGCTGGTTGGTGGGTAGACGGTACAATAAGTAGCACGGATTTCCTGAAAGGAATTGAATATCTTATTCAACGGGGAATGATATCTGTCCCGCATACTGAAAGACAACATAGTATAGATAAAATCCCAAACTGGGTAAAACAAAATGCCGCTTTATGGTCTGAAGGAAAGATAGATGATAAAACATTTGCCGCAGGAATTCAATACTTGATCTCAATTGGAATTATTTCAGTTTAGAACAAAAGATGCGGTCGCCGGGATTTGAACCCGGGTAACGGGCTTGGAAGGCCAGTGTACTAACCAAACTATACTACGACCGCTTAACACTGCCAATCTTTAACCTACATAATAATTCTTTTTTCACACTCATATAATAGACGAGAAATCACTACATGAGCTTCCAAAGGATTTTTGTCAACAGAAACTAGATTATCGATCTTTTTTAATATTTCATCAGAAAAATGTCCTTTTGAAAATCCACCAATAACGATACATGAATCTCTTCCAACATCTGCCGCAATTTTATCATACGAACTTGTTTGTCCTCTTGTAGAAAAACCAATCACTTTTTTTGCACCAATCGCATCAACCAGATCACCAAAAGTCATATCTTTTATCTCAAGTAATTTTTTGCTATCTAGTTCTATTTTTTTCTCAGAGTATAGCTTTTCAATCAAACCAACAAATCTGTGATAAGATTTTGGTAGCCGAACATTGTCTCCAACAAAAATTACTTTGTCATCTATGGTATGAACATAAACATGAAGTTTCTTCTCAAAATACAAAGGAATAGTACAGCATTCAAGAAGACAAAAATGGACCAAATCTGGTCTGCCACGTTTTATCTCATTCTTGATTCCCTTCATTGCAGCAAAATGCCAAGATATATCTAAAATAACTTTAGATGGTTTCTTGCCCATCTTTTTACTATATGCAAGCACAGAATTATGATTCTGTAGTTCTTTAGGAACTAATTCCAGCGCAGACTCGGCCAGTATCAATGAAAGCAAGATTGTATTTTAAGGGTAAGACATTATTTAACTTCCATGAAAGCAGCAATACGCCAGATTGCATTAGAAAGAATGGAAATCCTAGTTCGAAACGCTATATCAAACTCAAGAAATAATCCATCATTAGCGCAAAGACAGGCAACTCTTGCAAAAAAAATTAGTACCAAATATAGAATAAGAATGCCTTATCATATACGGATGAACTTTTGTAAAAAGTGTAAAAAATTTATTGCTCCAGGAGTTGGTGCAAGAATCAGAATTGGTCGATCTTCTGTAAAATCAATTCGTATAACATGCGTGTTCTGTAATCATACATATAGAAAGATCATTTCCAAAGCTCAATGATTTATAAGACGAACTGAAAACTTTCATTTTCATGGCAAAGGCATACGATGTACCAGCCGATGTACTGATTAACAAACTATCGGAGATTCTAAAAAATGAAGAAATCTCAACTCCAAGCTGGATTCCATTTGTTAAGACTGGTCCACATGCAGAAAAACCACCGCAAAAAAATGACTGGTGGTATACAAGATGTGCATCACTTCTTAGAAAAATATACCTTCATGGTCCAATAGGTGTAAAAGATCTTCGTGGTATGTATGGGGGAGTAAAAGCAGTTGGATATGGTGGAAATCATCACCGAGATGCTGGTGGTGCCATAATTAGAACAGCCATCCACAATCTAGAAAAACTTGGCTACATTGACAAAGTGGAAGGAAAAGGAAGAACTATCTCCCATCAAGGAATGAAAAAAATCGACGGAGTTGCAACAGAAATTCTAAACGAGTTAGTTGTAAAAAATCCAAATCTTAAGAAATATTCCTAGTGTGGTTTTATGAGTAACCCAAACCAAGGTAATGAAAGAGAACCTACCGAAGCTGAAGTTAATGCAATGAAAGAACAAGCATTACGAACTTTACTTGAACCACAAGCAAGACTTAGGTTAAACAACGTTAGGATGGTCAAACCTGAACTTGCTACAATGGTTGAAAATTATCTTATTGGTATGGCATCACAAGGTAAACTAAACACACAAATTTCTGATGATCAACTAAAACAAATTCTACAATCAGTTCAACAACCAAAACGTGATTTCAAAATTAATCGAAAATAGATTAGCGAAAATATATTAGGGGCAAATTAAGCGTCTGTAAATATGAAGGCAGTAGTATATGAAGAATATGCGCCTGATGATAATTATAAGCGAATTTTAAAAGTAAAAGATATTTCTGAACCAAAACCAAAACCTGATGAAGTAGTTTTTAAAGTTAAAGCGGCAGCTTTGAATTATAATGATATTTGGGGAATGAGAGGACAACCAGTTGCAGTACCATTGCCTCATGTTTCTGGTTCCGATGCAGCAGGAGAAGTTATTGCAGTTGGTGAAGATGTTAGAAATTTCAAAGTAGGTGATAAAGTCGTTTCTCATTCAAACATGTCATGCAGAGTTTGTTCTGCATGTACTGATGGACGAGAATTTGATTGTATTAAAAGAACGATCTGGGGATTTCAAACAGGTCCAACATGGGGAGCTTTTTCTGAAATCACTCATTTGCCAGAAGTAAATGTTGCAAAGATTCCTGAGGGAGTCAGTTTTGATGAAGCAGCAGCTGCATCAATGACACTACTTACATCGTGGCACATGCTTGTAGGTAGAGCGAAGATACGACCAGGTCAAACTGTACTTATCATGGGCGGTGGTTCTGGTGTTGGAAGTTTTGGTATTCAAATTGCAAAACTTTACAATTGTACCGTAATTTCAACAGCAAGTCCTGACAAGCTAGACAAGTTAAAAGAACTTGGTGCTGATTATGCTGTAGATCACAGAAAAGAAGATTGGGGCAAAGAAGTCTTTAAGATTACAAAAGAAATTAGTGCTAAAACAGGTGTAATTCCTGGAATTGATGTTTCATTTGATCACATTGGACAAACACACTGGAACCAACAGCTTACTTTGCTAAAGTACGGTGGAACACTTGTTTCTTGTGGTGCAACAACTGGCTATGATGCAAAAACTGATCTAAGACACATCTTCTTCAAAGGAACTAACATACTAGGCTCTACACAAGGAACTAAAGCTGAATTAGAACAAGGATTATACTGGATGGGTAAAGGTAAGATAAAAGCAGTAATTGATTCAGTATATTCGTTTGAACAGGCTGCAGAAGCACACACAAAGATGCTGACTGGCAAAGGCCTATTCGGTAAAATCTTAATGAAACCCTAAGCCTAGTCTATTTCATGGCTAGACTTTTGCGAAGCCTCATTTTTGTTCCAGGAAACAATCTCAGATTTTTAGAAAAGGCAAAGACTCTACTTGGAGATATAGTGTGTTTTGATTTAGAAGATTCTGTCCCACTAAATGAAAAAGATTCTGCAAGAAATCTTATCAAAAAAGCCTTGACAAAACGCTCTGAATACAAAGCTGAAGTATATGTAAGAACAAATTCAACAGTCTCTGGATTAATTCCTGATGATTTACGTCAAATAGTTCAGAAAGGAATTGATGGTATAGTTATTCCAAAAGTGAATAATGTAAAAGAATTTAAAAAAATTGAAAAACTTCTTGTGGCCTTGGAGAAAAAACGTAAACTAAAACCAATTGAACTAATACCATCAATAGAATCTGCTGAAGGAGTGATAAACGCGTACAATATTGCATCATCAAGCAAGAGAACATCTTTTGTGGTGTTTGGTGTGTTTGATTTGTTAAATGATATGGGTATAGAATATACAAAACAAGCTGATGGTGCAAAATATGCAAGAGCCAAAATTCCACTAGATGCAAAAGCAGCCGGAAAATATGCAATAGATGCTATCTGGCAAGATCTAAATGATGAAACCGGTCTTGAACAAGATTGTATAATTGGAAGAAATCTAGGATACGTAGGAAAGAGTACAATTCATCCAAACCAGATATCAGCTGTACACAAGATATTTCATCCAACCAAATATGAGGTAGAATGGGCAGAAAAGGTATGCCAAGTCTATGTAAAGTCAACAAAGAAAAACAAAGGAGCAACAGTAGTGGAAGGAAAGATGATTGACGAAGTTCATTTTAAGCGAGCTAAAGCTCTATTAGATTCAGTGAGGAACATCTAGAACAAACGTAGGCACGAAATTAGCAACACAATAAAATAAGTAATTTATACGCTTTAGAACAATTTTATCAAGTGTTTACAGGGATAGTAGAAGGTATTGGAATAATAAAGAAATTTAAAAAGAAAACAAATACTCGAAGTGCTGCCAAGATGAAAGTGGAACTAGGTAATCTTGCAAAAGGACTCAAAGCTGGTCATAGTGTTGCAATAAATGGTGTTTGCCTTACTGTTACAAAAATTTCTAAGGGCGAAGCAGAATTTGAAATGATTGGAGAAACTATAAAGAAAACTGATCTTGGAAAACTAGAATCTGGAGATAAAGTAAACATAGAACGTAGCTTGAAGGTTGGTGATAGAATGGAAGGTCATTTTGTTCTAGGACACATCGATGGTACTGGGAAAATAATAAACATAGAAAAATTACCAAAAGAAATCAAACTCTGGATCGAACTTACAAATGATCTAACAAAACATGTTGTTAAAAAAGGATCAATTGCAATAGATGGAATAAGCTTAACACTAGCTGATGTAATAAAAAATAAAATTTCCGTATGCATCATACCGCATACAATGGAAACTACAAATCTTGATTCTAAAAAAATTGGCGACAAAGTTAATATTGAAACCGATATACTTGGCAAATACACAACTGCTAGAAGATGACAATTTACTACTTTTGTAGTAGTAACTAATTTTGTAGTAAGCTTTATAATTACTAAAATGATCATTTTATTAAATGTCTTTAAATGAAACAATTTCTTCACTAAAAAGTGGCGAGTTTATTCTACTTCATGATGCAGGAAAACGTGAGAATGAGGTAGACATGGTAGTCGCAGCGGAGTTTGTTACTCCTGCACACATAGCAAGAATGCGTCAACACGCAGGGGGGCTTGTTTGTCTTACGATAAACCACTCATTTGCTCAAAACTTAGGATTGCACTATATGCATGATATTCTTTCCAATTCGCAAGAAGTTGATAACGAATCTAAAAAAATGATTATGGGAAAAGCACCATATGGTGATCAACCATCTTTTTCAATTTCAATAAATCATATCCAGACTTACACTGGAATAACTGATAGAGACAGATCTCTAACAATAAAAGAAATGGCCAGTCTTTACAAAAATCTAAATGGAAATAAGAAACAAGAATTCATCTCTTCCTTTAAAACTCCAGGACATGTACCGGTATTAATAGCAAAAAATGGATTATTATCAAATAGATTAGGTCACACAGAAATGTCGATATATTTGATGGAGCTCTCAAAATTATCACCTGTTGCAGCAATATGTGAAATGCTAGATTCAGAATCGTATACAGCTTTATCAGTTGAAAAAGCTAAAAAATATGCAAAAGAAAACGCAATTCCGTTTCTAGAAGGTAAAGAACTTTTAGAATTCTCTAAGGTGCATTAATTTTGAATATTGCAATTGTGATTGCGGAGTTTAACCAAGAAGTGACTTCAAAAATGCTTGACGTGGCACTTGAAAAGGCAAAAAGTCTTAAACTAAACATAAAATTCACTTGTAAAGTTCCTGGTATATTCGATATGCCAATTGTGATTGATGCATTATTACAAAAAAAAGAGATCGATGCTGTTGTAACGCTTGGTGCTGTAATAAAAGGAGAAACAAAGCATGATGAACTCATTGCAAATGCAGTTGCTAAATCTCTAACAGAACTTGCCGTAAAATACAAAAAACCAGTGACTCTGGGCATCACAGGTCCAGGCATGACAAAAAGACAAGCACAGGCAAGAATAAGACCTATGGCAGAAAGAGCAGTAGAAGCCATAGTAAAAATAGCAAGTCAGTTAGGAAGTATAAAATGATCCAGCTTACCATCATCAAAATAACAGGATACGGACCATGGACACTTACTCTTGGAAGTGACAGAGAGCACAAACTCCAGATACTTCAATCCTCTCTATACAAAGAAATGCAAAAACTCTTCTCAGAAAAAAACTGTCTTGTTTTTGCTAATAGGTTTGATGAGTTATTTGTAATTACAAACGGCCTTTCCCTAAATGATCATATGGAAATTCAAAAGAAATTAAAAGATTCATTTGAACTCGAATTTTCTATGACTATAGGATATGGACAGTCTCCATTTGATGCAAATCTTCAAGCAGATAACGCAAGAAAATCAAAGACTATCTTAAACAAAGAATTTGACATATTTGGTTTTGTGGATGGAAAATCAGAACAAACAGTAAGCATAATTCACATGGACATCGATGGATCTACATCAATATCTGCAAAAAAATCACCATATGAAATTTCTTCGTTAATATTCAAATTATATTCTGAAATGTCAGAATTCTTCCTAATACAAAATTCACTCACATTCTTTATGGGTGGAGATAACTTTATGATTATTTCATCTTCAACTGCAAAAGAAAACGTAACAAAATTTTTGGAACTAATAGAAAAAAAATATGGTATTTCTATGAATTGTGGAATAGGAACTGCAAAGACAGCACGAGAAGCTGCTAATCTTGCAACAAAATCCCTTGATACTATACGAGAAATGAGGGATTCTGGCAAAAAGCAGCGAGTGCTTGAACTGACATGCTGATAAAAAATGTTAGTGTGCTTTACGGCAGAGAACTAGAGTATATCCAACACACAAACATGCGTATTTCTGGTCAATTTTTTGATAAACTAGACACTACTCTCAAACCAGTACAAAAAGAAGAAGTTCATGATTGTGAAGGACTTTTAGTAATTCCGGGATTTGTTAATGCTCACACTCATGTAGGTGATTCAATAGCAAAAGATATTGGTATAGATTATGGAGTAGAAGAAAAAATTCATCCAGTTATGGGATTTAAACAAAAGATTTTGCAAAATACTAAACCATCACATCTTACTAGTTTTATCAGAAATTCATGCATTTCTATGATGAAAAAAGGAATAACAACCTTTGTTGATTTCAGAGAAGGAGGACTTAAAGGAATAGATATCTTGCAAAAGGCAATATCTAATCTTCCTATAAGATCCATTATTCTAGGTAGAATAGATTATTATCAAGACCACAAACTAATTAGAAAAAACACATCATTACCTGACTCTAAAAAGAATGAACTTTTTACACTATTACAAAAATGCGATGGACTTGGAATAAGTGGTCCAAATGAAAACAGCAATCCAGTACTAAGATATTATTCTCAAACCAAAAAACTAAGAGCAATTCATTCCGCAGAAACAATTGAAAGTTGTGAAATTTCAAAAAAAACAACAGGAAAAACGGAAACTCAAAGAGCTATGATCTTAAAACCACATTTTTTAATTCATATGACACACGCATCAAAAAAAGATCTTCTTCTTGCTTCAAAACATAAAACAAGTATTGTCGTTTGTCCTAGGGCCAATGCCTCTCTAGCAGAAGGAATTCCTGATGTGAATTTAATGATTCAAAGTGGATGTAACATAACCATAGGGACAGATAATGTCATGATAAACTCGCCAGACATGTTTAGGGAAATGGATTATCTTTGGAAAGTCTCTATGGGTACGCAAAAAAAGAGAGTTTCTCCAAAATCCATACTAAAAATGGCCACAGTAAATGCAGGAAACATGCTTCAAAATAAAAAACTGGGTTCAATTCAACCAAATAATTTAGCAGACTGTATTTTCATAGATAAACATGAAATAGATTTAGAACCAATGCATGATCCTTACGCTTCAATTGTGCACAGAGCATCTGAAACCGTAATCAAAGCAGTAATGATTGGTGGTAAAATAATACATGGTAAAATCTAGACCGTATGTAATACTTAGTGCAGCCATAAGCTTAGATGGAAATATGGCAACAAAAACTGGAGACTCTAGACTATCTTCAAAAAAAGATCTTGTAAGAGTACATAAACTTAGATCAAATGTAGATGCAATACTAATTGGAAAACGTACAATGATGATCGATGATCCTTCTTTGACAGTCAGATATGTAAAGGGAAAAAATCCTATCAGAATAATTTTAGATTCTACTGGTTCTATAAAATCTAATTCAAAAATAATTCAAAGATGCAGAACAATTCCAACAATAATTGCTGTATCTGAAAAGATCTCTGAAA
Source organism: uncultured Nitrosopumilaceae archaeon (assembly GCA_964434855.1). Classification (GTDB taxonomy): domain Archaea; phylum Thermoproteota; class Nitrososphaeria; order Nitrososphaerales; family Nitrosopumilaceae; genus UBA8516. Next base: position 19,606 of record CAYSWR010000004.1, read on the forward strand.
AAAATGTTGCTAGATTACAACGATATGGTCTAGAAGTAATAAAATGTGGTTATAAAAAAATAAACTTGAAAAAATTACTATGTATTCTAAAAAAGAAAAATATCAAAAAACTCTTAGTTGAAGGTGGTGGAACAACTAACTGGTCATTTTTCAAAGATGATCTTGTTGATGAAATTATAGTAACACTTACACCCTTCATACTTGGTGGTAAAAATGCAATTTCATTAGTAGAAGGAGACGGTTTTAGAAAAATCTCACAGTCCCGTTCTCTCAAACTAAAAAATATACATCGTCTAAAAAATGAGTTAGTACTTAGATATGTCGTTTAGTGTTTTAGATCTTCATGTAACTCATCAATTTTATACTGAAGTGCTTTCTTGAGTTTATCATTTTTTATTATATTCACAAGCTTTCCACAAGTGGGACATTTGAAAGACAAATCCAAAGCCTTCTCAAATGTAAGTTTTGTACAATCTTCATTTCCACAATGATAAAACTCAGCAGAACTTTCATAATCTAATCTTTGTTGTAGCCTTTCAGTAATTTTCTTTTTTTGGTTTCCTATGAAGTTATCTACCTCATCCCTTCGTGCACGCCATCGATAAACAAACCAACCTTTTTTCTCATCTTTTACTCTAATGCCTGTAATCAGAGCCTTTCCAAAAAGATCGTATAACACTTTTCTTACTATGTTTATTCTTAGACCAGTAGAGCTTGCAATTTCTTCGTCAGTAGCATCTTCTGTATTTAAAAGCGAGCGAGTAACTTTAAGATATTCGTCCCCGCCAATCAAAGCTGCTATTTTTACAAAAGGATCTTCATGACTATTTGTCATTGTCATCTTTGATTTAGATTCTATATTTAATCAATTGTTTTATCTAATACTTTTTTTCCTCGTTTAGTAGGAACAATTTCTTTCTGAGCATTTTCATGTTTTTTAAGAAATTGTCTTCCTTGCAAAACCCTATCTAATAATACTGCCAAGGCACTAATCTCAGAATGAGGTTGATTACCAACAGCCACATTGTAATCTGCTAGGTCGTATACCTCACGCGGAACTTTCTCTGCTCCTACAACAATGAGGATCTGTTCTTCTTGTTTCAACTTATCTGTTACAGAATCAATGTTTTCACCATACATTGTTAAATGAACAATTTTGAAAGAGTTCTTTTTTGATTTTAGAACTTTTTTCCAGTTATTTATGATTTCTACCTCAAAGGTACCTCCCCACGTTCTGTTTACATCAGATATTGTTTTTTTGATTTCTGGGTTGACTTCTTGCATAAGTATTTTCGAAGCTCCAAAAGCTCTTGAAACAAGCGCAACATGCGTTGTTACTCTATCGTCACGTACTAGTCTCTGACCTATTCTTAACACTTCAATCTTCATAACCAATCTTGAATTCTGATTGTTGTGGTTTCAATTTTTCAGTCACTATTGGTTTACTTTCTAAAATAATTAACAGAAGATCCTTTAGTTGTAAAATATTTTGTTTTGTTACTGCGGAGATAGGAAGCCATTTTTTGTTTTCTTTTAATCCCAGATAATCTACTTTTTCCATAATTTCATCTGCTATTACAAGATCTGATTTATTTAACACAAAAATTATTTTGTCTTGGTCTACACCAAGTTCTTCCAACGTACCTATGCAACTTCTGAATTTCTTTTTTAATTCAAAAATGGGATCACTTATGTCAATTACAAGTATCACCACATCTGTGTAGATAAGTTCCTCAAGTGTAGATTTGAAAGCTTCAATCATATACGCAGGAAGTCTGCTTATGAATCCGACAGTATCTGATATTAGAACTTCAGTTTTTGAAAGTTTGATTTTTCTTGTTGTTGTAGAAAGGGTTGTGAAGAGCTTTACATTCTCTTCTTGTTTCTCACCTGTTAAAGCATTAAAGAGCGCAGTCTTTCCAGCTGACGTATAGCCGGCTAAAGAGATAGTTTTGAATCCTATCCTGTCTCTACTTTGTCTATGTAATGCTCGTTGTTTTCCAGCTTTTACCAGTTTTGATTTGATAGCAGTCATTCTGTTTTTGATATCGTTGAAATAAACATCAACTTCGAATTTACCAATTCCCATGAAACCAGGCTGTTCTCCCATTTTTGCCAATCTGACTTTTTCCTTTGCATGTGACATTTCATATCTTAGTTGTGCCATCTTTACCTGTAATTTTGATTCTGAACTTGTTGCATTACGATCAAATATCTCAAGAATCAAAGATTCTCTATCCATTATGTTGGTTTTTAGCTTGGAAGCAAGGTTGTAGTTCTGACTTGGCTTGAGATATTCATCAAAAATTATGACATCTGGTTTTGTTGATTTTATTAATTCGTTTAATTCCTCCACCTTTCCTTCACCTATGCCAAATTTTGCTTTGTTAAGAAATTTCTGCTTGATTATTTTGAAAACTTGGTATCCTGCTGATTCACAAAGGGCAAGGGCCTCTTTTACAATGTCTTCTCTATCATAGGTGATTAGAATTGCCAAGCTTTTCATGTTTTAAAAGTGATACATTCGGGTCTTATTGCTTTCGCAAAGTTTTCTCTATTGTCATATTCATGACTATTTCAGCTATATCACTTGCATATTCTGAAATTCTTCGTATGTTTTCCACCATTCTTCTTACACGATAAACTTCCTCATCATCTCTTAACGATTTGATGCTCTCAAATACCTTTTTTTCATATTTTGTAATATCAGCTGATTTTTGGATGGCAATTTCTGCTTGAGTAAAATCCTTCTTGAATAAAGAAAGACATGCCTCATCAAGGACTGATAAGGAAAAGTTGCTCATCTCACGAATTTCCACCATCACCGATTTTCTTACTGGTTTTTTGAACTCTAAAAGATCCTTTGCTATACCTACTGCATGATCCCCAACCCTTTCTATGTTTTTTACAATTACTCTGTATCCAAGACAGCTTCTAGCATTTTCAAAGCCCATGTCTTTTAACATATGCTCATTTTGAATTGCAATTTTTAGCTGTCTTATAATGTAAAAACTAAATCTGTCCACCTCATCATCACTATTTATGACTTCATTTGCAAGATCAAAATTTGCTTCTTCAAGTGCAAGAAGTGCATCATTTTGCATCGATTTTGCAATAAGAAGCATCCTTTTGAATGCCCCATCTATTGAAAGCTCAAATAGATTTACCAATACCTGAATTGTGATACCGTCTGTAGAATCTGCAATTATTTCAGTACCCATGAGCACTCTTTTCACAGCATCTTTTACTGCAAATCTTTGTGATGGTTTCAATCTACCTGATTTTGGTTTTACATTTATGGTTTTGAAACCAAGAAAATACAATGAAACTAGCTTACGTACAATTACTGCACTTTCATCGTCAGGATTTATTTCAAAAGTGGCATCTTCGGCTTCGGTTACTTTTGTATGGTGTTTTGATGGAGTGATTTGTAATGTTGATGTTCCTTGTCTTACTATTGTAACTTGATCACCTTGTTTTAATCCCAGATCCATTACCCACTCTTTTGGTAATGAAACAATATAGGAAGATTTTCCAGTAAACTGAATTTTTCTCATTTCTTCATTATTTACCATAATCCATCTTTTCACGCCCATACTATATAGTTACTCTAAAGTCCTATATAGTATGCTGTTACATTGCAAAAATAATTAGAGCCCCATAACTGCAATATTGTTGGTTTGGATTCAATTTTAAAACTAAAGTATACTATTGATGCACTTTTTGGTACTGGAGTATCAAGATATCTCCCAAAAGAAATCAAAATAACATACTCAAAAAGAACTGGACGCATTCAACATGTATTTCAAAATGAAAAACTTCTTTGCACCTTAAGAATAGATGGAGGCCTTGCAATTACGCCGTATTTTGCACAGATGTTACTGAAAAGTAAAAAATTCAAAGAAAACTGTCTAGAAGTAGACGAAGATTCAAAGCCTTTTGTAGAAAAAGGAAGTTCTGTTTTCTGTAAGCATGTTGCTTGGTGCGGAAAAAATATCCTAATTGGAGCAGATGTTCCAGTTCTCCACAAAGACACTGTCATTGCAGTTGGTAGATCTGTCCTTTCTTCACGAATGATTAACAGTCTAAAGCGCGGTGTGGCTGTTAAGATCAGAGATAGTTTAAAAAGTCCAACCTGATCAGTGGATAATACATGATGCGTGGCGGAAACCGCGAGATGCGGAGAATGCTAGACAAGATGGGTCTAGAGATGAAAGAAATCCCTAACGTACAGGAAGTAATAATTAAGACTGACAAAAAGGAGATTATAATCCCAAAACCTGCAGTATCAGAAATGAAGTCAAAAGATAATTCTATTTTTCAAGTTATAGCAGAAAGCTACGAAGAAAGGGAATTGGAAGTACCTGTATTTAGTGAAGAAGACATAATGTTAGTAGCACAACAAGCTGGTGTTTCACAAGAAGCTGCAAATAATGCTCTTGTAGAAGCCAAAGGGGATCTGGCAAGAGCAATCTTGTTACTTACAACCAAATGAAGGATTTAATAACAGGATTTTGAGGTGTTAGCCATAATGAGTGAAGTAGCCGTTTCTAAGGTCGAAGGAATAATCAAAACACTCTCTGAACTAGAAGAAAACATCGACTCTTTAAATGAAAAAGTGGCAGATATGAAAAAGAAACTTCATGCAAGAATTGAAAATGAGATAGAAAACCTTCGAGAAAAGGTAGTGGAAATGGCCACAAAAGAATCTGAATCCATGATATCAAAGACTAGGGATGTTGCAAATCAAGACGCAAAGAAAATACTAAATGATGGTGAAAAGAGCCTAGCTGAAATTAAAACCAAAATAAATGAGAAATTCGACGAGGCTGTAGAAGACACCATTTCTTCTATATTAAAATAAAAATAAAACCTTAAATTTCACTTATAGTCAAAGTAAAGTATAGCATACCATACTCAAAACAGTATTGCGGTAGCAACAGTTTATGGTAGATCTTATTTCAAATTTGTAAAGACACTACAACACCTAAAAATTAATTATGATTCTATACTGCCAAATGAAATCAATCAATCTGATAAAAGACTTATTCTTACAACCATGCGTGATGTACCAAATATTGATACTAACTTAGTGTTGTATGAAGAAGAGTTTAATGCAGATCCTACAGTAATCAATGGACTTATCATACAAAAACTTGAATCGGGCATGCATGAAAACTCACTTGTAATAGGGATAGATCCTGGTAATAGAATCGGATTATCTGTTTTTTATCATCAAAAAGAAATAGAACGTTCAATATACACATCACTTGACGAATTGATATCACATGTTGCCGAAATTTTAGCTGGATTGAAAGCTGATAGAAAAATTGTAAAAATAGGAAATGGAAACATGAGGATAGCTAGACAAATAACTAATCTCTTGAATCTAAAATTCTGCTCTCATTTTGAATTAGAATTTGTTGATGAGCGTAAAACTTCCTTGAGGACAAAAAATTATAACAAAAGAGGAGAACGTGACAAAATGTCAGCAAGGTATATTTCACAAAGAGAAGGCTATCGTCATCTTGTTTTGCCGTTGTCCAGAACAGGATAACTCTAAAATTTTAATTGCTAATTTTTATCTTTAGAAAATGTTTATTAGGAAGGTTAGCATTTTTTGTAAAAAATTGGGAAATTACCAAATTTCAAAAAACATACATTTTTATATAGCTTTTTTCGTTTTTTCTGAAAACTCTGGAATGGTTCAAGAGGTGTATATGCAATTTTTCTATAAAATTGTCACTATTAATATAAGAAATTGTGATCCACCCTTAAATAGTTAGTATTACTATAAGTAATTACAAAAGGAAAGTGAATGAAAAATGACATGTAAAGGAATATGCACAAGATACAAGGCACAAAAGCCAGTTGGTACTGGTCGCTATGCATCAGGACAGAAAAGATGCCAGATTTGTGAAATTTTCATAAAATGGGAAGGACTCTGGTGTCCATGCTGTGGATACAGATTGCGAACAAAACCAAGAAACCTAAAATACAAAGCAAAATTGCGTGCTAGAGTTGAAGCTGATTCTCAACTAGAAGCTGTTGCTGTAAAGGCTGCGGAAGTAGAAGAGATAGAAGTAGAGGCAGTAGCAGTAAAAAAGCCTACAAAAAGGGCTAAGACGGCAAAGGCTACTGTTAAGAAAGTAACGATAGCGCCGGTAGCAATAAAGGCGTAGCTGACGTAGACGATTGATGTCCCAAGTCGGTTATAAGAAAAAAACCGTCAAAGTGGATAATCGGGAATTCTTGGTTCAGGTAGTTCCATTTGATAATGGTAATTTTATTTCAATAACTGAAGGAAAAGAAAAAATTGGTGCTATGGTTGTATCAATTGGTTCTGGACCTCGTACTAGTACAGTAACAGTAATACCATCCAAGTCTGAATCCCTTTTTCTCAAAATGATCTCAGAACGTATAGCCTCAATTATAAACGGAATTTGTATTGTTTCTATTAACACACAAAAAGATCTTGGACTTGAAGATATGAAAATCATTATGAATGAAATAATGGAAATTGTAAAACAATGATAGATCTTAGCTCTTACATTGATCAGATAAAAAATCTGAATCAACTTTATGTTATAAAAAAGAAAGTTTCTACAAAATATGAGATTGCAGCTTTGACTGCTAAAGTAGACGGAACAAATGCAATTTTGTTTGAAAACATCAAAGAAAGTAAACTTAGACTTGTAGCAAATTTAGTAGGTACAAGAGCAAGGTTTGCAAAGGCAGTAAACGCAAAAGAATCCAATATACATGAAAAGGTGATTTCTGCAATAAAATATGCTAAAAAACCAAAGACTGTTTCTAGAGGGAAATTCATGGAAAACAGGACCAAAGATCTATCCATTTTACCAATAGTGACGCACTTCGATAAAGAACCTGGTCCATTTATCACTTCTTCTATAATCTATACCTTAAATCAGGAAAAAAATACTCAAAACTCATCCTTTCACAGATTAATGCCTCTTGATAAGAAGCACTTTTCTGTGCGAATGGTGGAAGGAAGACACCTGCATCGTTCATTTATGTATGCCAAAGAACATGGAGAGGACCTAAAAGTGGCAATTACAGTTGGTGTCCACCCAGCTGTATCGATAGCTGGAGCATACCAAGCAGAATGGGGAGAAGATGAGTTAGAAATTGCAAATGCAATTTTGGGAAATAAATTAACTTTATTAAAATTGCCATATTCCGGTATGAAAGTACCAGCCGGTACAGAAATAGTGATGGAGGGAAAGATCCTCAAAGACAAAACACACAAGGAATGGATGGTTGAAATGCTTCGAACATATGATTTTAAAAGAGAACAACCAGTATTTGAGCTAGAACACCTTTACTATAGAAATAATGCTATTTTTCATGACATACTTTCAGGTTATTCTGAACATCGTTTACTAATGGGAATGCCAATTGAAGCTAAACTAAATCGTGATGTTAGAAAATCATTTCCTCAAACAAAAAAAATAGTTATGAGTGATGGAGGTTGCAATTGGCTACATGCTGTAGTGCAGATTACAAAAAAGAAAGATTCTGATGCAAAGAAAGTGATTGAAAAAACATTTGCTACACATAGATCTTTGAAAATGGTAACTGTAGTTGATGATGACATTGATCCTAGTAATGCAGTTAGTGTAGAATACGCAATGGCCACCAGATTTCAAGCTGATAAAGACTTGATCATTATAGAAAAGGTAAGAGGCTCTAGTCTTGATCCATCAAGTGATCAAAAGAACTTGCTTACTACAAAACTTGGCATTGATGCAACGAGACCTTTATCAAAAATACCAGAAGGTTTTGAGATTGCTAATATTCCTAACGAAGATAAAATTTCATTAAAAGATTACCTCTGAATGACTTCACTATATCATTGATCTAAAAAACTACCAAAGTTATAGTGCAGAATCAACCATTAACGCAATAAATAATATTGCAAGATATGGACTAGAAAACTTGAACAACACCCACGATGCCTTTTCAGTTGGTTTTGTCAAGACCCAAACGCTAAGAGCAAGCATCAATGCACCAGTTGCTATTGCAGTATAAAGATAAACTTCATGCATTATAGGTTGGTCAATATTTGTAGTCAAGAAAAACGGTACAATACTAAACAATACCATCATCACTGTAGAACCTGCAATCACTCTAGCTGATGTCTTTTCAGATTGGACAGCTGTCAGCATTGGCACATTAACTTTGTTATAATCTTCCTTAAAGTGCAAAGTAAGAGCCCAAATGTGCATTGGGATCCATATAAACACAAGTCCTGCCATAACAAGTCCAAGGTCCCAGAGTCCATGCATGGTGACTGCAACATATCCAATCATTGGTGGAGCTCCGCCACAAAGTCCTCCTAGAATAATATTGAATCTACTACGTCTTTTTAGGGCATAGCTGTACACTAAAACATTATTTGCTAGTCCAAATGCCATAAAACCAGTAGCCCAAAGTCCTTGTTCCAAAGTGGTAGTAAATGATATTCCAAATGCGGTACACAAACTTATTGCAGCTAATACTAAACCAAAATCTCTGGCCTTTTCTGCCGGAAAGATTTTCCTGCTAGGAATTGGTCTGTTTTTCGTTCTTTCCATAATTGCATCAATATCTCTATCATGATAATTAGTTAGGGTATTAGCAGCAGCTGATCCTGCAGCAACACCACCTAACATCAAAGCCCAAGTTATAGGTGAAACTTGAACATTGTAAATATTTGAAGCAGTAACTGTTGCGCCAAAAGCAGTAAAAACTAAAAGATACCAAATTTTTGGTTTTGTCAATTCATAATATGTCTTAATTCTTGAACTCGTTTTACTTGTTAACACACTAACTCATCTTTTTTATTCGGTGTTTGATATTTATAGGTTGAAAAATCAAATTAACTCATTGCTTGTACGGCATTGGCTTTGCCGTTTTTTTCATCTCAATAAAACTCTCAGAACGTTGTACTCCTTGAATACGACCCAAATTTTCTGATATTAATCTGTGCATTTCGTCTAGATTTTTTGCATACATTGTAACTAAAATATCAAATCTCCCAGTTACTTCAGAAATCTCTCTTACTTCAGGAATTTTTAATAGTTCTTCTATTACATTATCACGAAGCTTTGAATCCATGTTTATTCCGGTTAAAGCCTTTACTGTGTAACCAAGCTCTCTTTCATTTACTACTATAGTAAAACGCTCAATAAGCTTTCTTTTAATCAGTCGTTTAATTCTGCTGTATACAACAGATGAATTGACATTAATTTTTTTTGAGATCCTAGGAACTGAGACATTCGCATCTGCAGCAAGTTCGGAAAGTATTGTCATGTCTAAATCGTCTACTTTTGCCGTTCAAAACACCAATTATTGTGAATAAAAGTGGGGTTAATAAAGTTATTATTACAATTTTTTTGTAAATTTTATATCAATTATATCATGCCCTTTTTGTAGAGCATCTCAGCTAAAAGTACGGCTCCTTTTGCAGAACCCATCTTCTCGTTATGAGAAAACAAGACATACTTTATTCCGTTTTCAAAAACAGTCTCTTCACGTAATCTGCCTACTACTGTAGACATTCCACCACTCATCTCTCTGTCTAACCTTGGCTGTGGTCTTGTAGGATCATCATGTACAACAAGATATTTTTCTGGAGCGGATGGAAGGCCTATGACACTTATTTTCTCAGAAAATTCTTGCATGGCTTTTTTTACTGATTCTGGATCTGCGTGTTTTGCAGTTTCAACAAATACAGATTCTGTGTGTCCATCAATTACTGGTACTCTAGTGCAAGTACAACTCACTTTCATATCGGCAGGTATGATTTTTCCATCAGTTAGTTTACCAAGTATCTTTCCAGTTTCTAGTCTAACTTTCTCTTCTTCTTTTGGAATGTAGGGAATTATGTTATCGGTTATATCTAACGCTGAAACACCAGGCGATCTACCAGCACCAGACATGGCCTGCATTGATGTCATGATAATCTTTTGTACTCCAAACTTCTCCAATAAAGGCTTCATAGTTATAGCAAGTCCAGTGGTAGTACAGTTTGGGAGCGGCGCCACAAACCCTTTCCAACCACGGTTTTTGCGCTGTACATTCAGTAATTCTACATGATCATCATTTATCCCAGGAATAAGTATTGGTACATCTGACTCATACCTATATGCTGAAGATGTACTAATTACGGGCAGATCTTTTGCAAATTTAGTTTCAATTTCACGCGCAGCTTCACTTTCTACTGAACTAAATATTAAATCAAGATTTTCTACTTTGATATCATCCACTGATTCAACTATCATATTTTTGACGTATTCTGGTATCTCTTCTCTTAGGTGCCACTTTAGAATGCCACTATTTGGATCTCTGATAGCATCAACAAACTTTTTTCCTGAAGAACGTTCAGAAGCAGCAATTTGTTTTACCTCAAACCAGGGATGTTTGTTTAACGCTAGTACAAATTCCTGACCTACTGCACCAGTAACGCCTATGATCGCAACCAGTTTCATGCGTAATTTTCACTTTATACAATTAATATTCCTTTAGCATAAAACCAAAACACACTAAATCCCAATTACGATATCTCATGATGTGAAATTTAATCTAGAAAAAAACATCTTAAATCACATCACTGTACAGCATGGTGGTATTTATTCAACTGACATGAAACTTGATCCTAAAATTATAGATTTTAGCTCAAATGTAAACCCGCTTGGTTTTCCATATCCAGTAAAAAATGTAATTAAAAAAAATACATCTCTTTTGTCTGTTTATCCTGATCCAAATTCATCAAATCTTAAAGATGACTTGGCAAAGTACACCGGTATTCCAAAAAGACAAATAATTGTAGGAAATGGTGCTACAGAAATAATTTATAATTTCTGTAAAGCCTTTATCAGAAAAAATAATCAAGTCATAATACCAATTCCTACATTTGGAGAATATGAGGCAGCTACACTATTACATGGAGGACATATTTCTTATCTTAAAACAATGAATCTAAATGAAAAGATCCCAGAACTGCAACATATGATTACAAAAAACAACTGCATTTTTCTCTGCAACCCAAATAACCCAACTGGTTCCCTAGTAAAAAGAAAAAACATATTAAAGATTTTAGAAACAGCATGTGACAAATCTGCACTAGTGTTTTTAGATGAATGTTTCATTGAACTTGTACCAGAGTCAAATGAATCTCTTATATTGAATCTAAAAGAATTTGATAATCTCTTCATATTAAGATCTCTTACCAAATCATTTGGATTGGCAGGACTTAGAATTGGTTACGGCTTGGGCAGCAAGAAGATGATCGATGTGCTATCACGAATAAAGACTCCATGGAACGTAAATGTCTTGGCTCAAAAAGCGGCAAGTGCAGCACTTTCAAGTAAATCTCACCTGTATAAAACAAGGAAATTGATAAAGAATGAACTCACTTTTCTAACCTCTTCTATATCAAAAATTAAGAACTTTTCATGTTATCCATCATCAACTAATTTCATTTTACTTGAATCAAAAATAAACTCAAAAACTGTTCAAAAAATACTCATAAAGAAAAAACTGTTGGTACGAGACTGTAGCACTTTTCGTGGGCTTGACAATAAATTCATACGAATTGCTGTCCGGACACACAAAGAAAATGTGAAACTGGTAAAAGCATTGGAAGAAATATGATATGACAAAAACATTGATGATACAAGGAACTTCATCGGGTGCTGGTAAAACAACACTTGTTACTGCATTATGCAGAATATTTGCAAATTCTGGATACCGAGTGGCTCCGTTTAAATCTCAAAACATGTCATCATATTCATACAAAGAAGACAATTTTGAAATTTCACGAGCACAGGCAATACAAGCAATCGCAGCAAGAACAATAATAGATCCACGTATGAACCCAATTCTTCTCATGCCGCTAGGAAGCTATAGAAGTAAAGTTATGGTAAATGGAAAGTTTTACAAAAAAATGTATGCAAAAGAATATTACACAAAGTTTGCACTTTCCAAAGGATTAACGACTGCTAAAGAATCACTTGACTGGCTAAAACAAAACTATGATTTGGTAATTATAGAAGGAGCTGGTTCTCCTGCAGAATTTAACTTGGAAAAATACGACATTGCAAACATGAGAATGGCCGAATACACACGTGCCCCTGTAATTCTTGTATCTGATATAGACCGAGGTGGGACCTTTGCAAGCATTGTTGGTACAATAGAGCTAATCGATAAGAAATACAGAAAATTCATTCAAGGTTTTGTAATCAACAAATTTAGAGGAGACAAGGACATACTGCGTCCAAGCCTTTACAAGCTAAGAAAAAAAACAGGTAAACCAGTTTTAGGCACCATCCCTCTGATGAAGTTTGACATCCCAGAAGAGGATTCTCTTCATGCAAATCCAAAACATGTACAATGGAACAAAAAATACTTAAAATCCTTGGATCTGGAAATAGAGAACCTAAGTCAGGTGGTAAAAAATAGTTTGAACATGAAAGCAATAGGTGAATTGCTCAAATGTTCCTTGTAACAATACTTGCTGTAGTATTTGCTATAGCAATTGACTTTACAATGGGTGATCCAAAAAATAAATTTCATCCAACTGCATGGATTGGAACATTAATTGGAAAACTTGTTCCTATTGCAAAGAATAATCAGCAAAAAACCGCTAGACTTTCTGGCATGCTTCTCACAATTTTAATTGCAACCCTAGTAGCTGTAATACTTTATTTCATTAATATTGGATTATATTCTCTAGAATTAGATTTATCTGATTTCGGATTGTATGATCTTGTTGTTACAACACTAATTATCATAATCACGGGAATTTTACTCAAGACTACAATTGCAATAAAAGGGATGCAACGGCATGCGCAACTGATCATGGATGCACTTTCAAAAAATAATCTAGATGATGCAAGAGCAAAACTATCAATGATAGTGAAAAGAGACACAAAGAACTTGGATCGAGAACACATTATTTCAGCAACTTTAGAAAGTATAAGTGAAAACACAGTAGACGGAATTACAGGACCTCTCTTCTATTTTGCAATATTTGGATTGTCTGGAGCATTTGTATACAGAACAATAAACACTATAGATTCTATGATAGGCTACAAGACAGAACAATTTAGAAATCTAGGATGGTTTGGTGCAAACTGTGACAAAATACTCAATTATCTGCCCTCAAGGATGACAAGTCTTGTTATGGTATTTGCAGCAATGATTCTTGGAAAAAATTGGAAGCATTCTCTAGAAATAATGAGACGAGACAGTTCAAAGACAGAAAGTCCTAATGCAGGATATCCGATGGCTACATTAGCAGGCGCACTGGGAACAAGATTTGAAAAGATAGATCATTATGTTTTGGGAGATGGAAAAATGGAATTTACGGAGAACCACTTCAAATCCGCCATATCAATAATGAAACTAACTACAATTCTATTTTGTATTATTTTCACAATTCCAATGATTGTAGTACTTTCGTATCTTGGATGGTGGTTACATGCTTAAGGAAATAAGTTCTGTAATTTCATTTCTAACAATACTTCCTTCTACAAAAAATGTAGATCTTGATACGGTTGCAAAAAACATGTATCTATTTCCTGTTGTGGGTGCTATAATTGGCTTGATCATCGGCGCAGCTGGATTTGGCCTATCATCATTTCTTGATCCTTTGATAGTTGGACTATTGCTTACTGGCTCTGTTGTGATTATGACTGGAATACATCATACTGACGCACTCTGCGACTTTGCAGATGGTATCATGACAAAAGGTACAAAGGAAAAAAAATTACAAGCTATGCGTGATCCAGCCGTAGGATCAGCTGGTGTAATAACAATAGTGTTGTATGCTGGAGGAATGATTATGGCTCTTTCCATGATGAAAGGATTTACACTTTTTCAAGCAATCTTACTAAGTGAACTTCTTGCCAAATTTGTTATGGTATTACAGGCAAACAGAGGTTCTTCAGCATGGCATGGTCTGAGTTCTCCATTCACACAATCGATGAAAGAAAAAAAGAAACTTGCCATAGCGGCTGCGATATCTGTTATTCCTATAATTGTAATTGGTGGAATGACAGGCGTTGTTGTAATAGCAGCAGGAGTGACATTGTCATTAGTACTTCTTGCGCTTGCAAATCGCAGTTTTGGAGGAATATCTGGCGACGTCTTTGGGGCAACAAATGAGCTTGTTAGACTCTCATCTCTTTTGATCTTTGCTTCGGTATGATAGGACTAGTAATGTGTGGAGGCAAGGGCACGAGGATGCAGACATCCAAGGAAAAACTTCTCCTCACATACAAAAATCCGATTATACAGCATGTTATATCTGCACTACAAGACTCTGGTTGCTTTTCAAAAATTGTAGCAGCTACAAGTCATAATGCACCAAGAACACGAGAATTTCTAACAAACTTGGGAATCTTTACTATGGATACTGCAGGCAAAGGTTATGTTTACGATCTTAACCAGATCTTGCACAACTTTGTCGAATCTGTATTTGTAATATCTGGTGATTTACCTCTCTTAGATTCAGAAATAATAAAACAAATTGTACAGAAAACTAACACTAGTAATCCATGGACTACAGTTCTTATCAGCAAAGAATTTCTTGATTCATTATATTTGAAACAAGAATATACTGTGATTTACAATAAAAAACAATATTCCTATTGTGGAATATCTGTAGTAGTTCCAACTAAACTTACAGACATGAAACCTGTAGATGAATCATACATAATATTAGATGACAAAAGAATCGCACTTAATCTAAATACAAAAGAAGATTACGATTTACTCTGCGCTTCCTAATATCTTACCGTTTATCTTTGCGCGAGAACCAGTTGATTCTGCAAGAATGTTACCACATGATTTGCATGTAACATTTGTAGCTACGTGAGAATATACTACACTCTCTTCGTTGCACTCATTACACTGTACCCTTTGAAACTTGCTAGCTGGTTTTGGAATTAATATTTGACCTTTTTTCATTATGCTACCAACTCGAACTTTCTTAGTCTGATACCTGATTTATTCCATTTCTTTTTACATTCTGGACATGTCAAAATTTGAGTAGCTTTCTTTGTAGTCTTTGCAGGCTTGGCAAGTTTTGGAAATTTTTGACCACCATAACCTTTCTTATCTTCAGCATGTCTTCTTTCACCTATAGCTGAACCTCTTCTCTTTCCTGCTTTGTATATAGAGACCTTCTGCAGTGTGTGTTTCTTACACTTGGGACAATATCTTCTGATCTCCTTTGGCATATTCATAAAAGGAGACCGCACCTGACCGTAATTTAAACATCGCTTTGAATCTATAATAGTATCAAAAACTGACTCTTATTCGTGAGATCAAGTTCACTTGCTACGATGATTTCATCATTGAATTCTGTAGCAATGGGCAAGAAAAAAGCTGATCTAGTTTTGAAAAATTGTATGCTTGTTAATGTGTATTCTAGAGAAATAATTCCGGGAACAGAAATTGCTATTTTTAAAGACAGAATTGCGTACGTAGGAACTGACGCATCACACACAGTTGGAGAGAAAACTGTAGTTATTGATTTGGAAAAACGATATGTCACACCAGGATTTGCAGATTCACATACACATGTTGACAAGTATATTTTACCATCTGAGCTTGCAAAAAAATCTCTTCTTTGTGGCACGACATCTATATTTTCAGATCCCATTGACATTGTAAGTGTTTGTGGCTACAAAGGTTTTAGAGAATTTGTCAAACTCACAGAAAATCTACCTATAAGATTTTTTCATGTCATTCCAGGTGGTTTACCAGTAGACAGGAAATTCAGTCACGCAAAGACATTGAGTCTGGCCGAAGAAAAAATGGCATTACGTTTAGAAAACGTGTTAGGCCTTGGTGAAGTCTTTTCTTGGACCAAAGTTACAAACTTGGATACAAGAACAATGCAGACCTTGAAAAACATGTTAGAAAATGATTATATCATAAACGGCCATACTGCAGGTGCAAGTGGCAAAAAGCTAAATGCATACATTGCATCAGGAATTCTTTCCTGCCATGAACCAGTTGACTTTGATCAAGTAATTGAGAGACTCAGACTTGGCATGTGGATAATGATGAGAGAAGGTTCAATTCGAAGAGATCTAGACAAAATAATTCCAAGTGTACTTGCAAATGGAATTTATCTTGATAGGCTCATGTTTTGTTCAGATGGAGTAAACCCAAAAGATCTGCTAGAGTTTGGTCATATTGATCATTGTATAAGAAAATCTGTTAGTCTTGGATTGGATCCTGTTGATGCAATTGCAATGGCTACAAAAAACTGCTTTGATTATTACAATATGGGAAAAGATTATGGTGGAATTGCACCAGGCAAAATTGCAGACATCCTAGTCTTTGATGATCTTGATAAACTAAAACCAACAAAGGTTTTTGTCGGTGGTAACCTTGTTGTATCACATGGTTCAATAGTCACAAAACTAAAAGAGGCAAAGATTCCATCATGGATAACAAAAACTGTCAAAGTTAATCGCAAGTTTACAGAAAAAGACTTTATCGTTAAAAGTTCAAGCCCTTCTGTACAAGCTCTTGTAATCAAACTAGATACAGAAATAATTACACAAAAAAGTTTTGAAGAATTGCAAACAAAAGATGGTAACGTGATTCCATCTCGTGACAAAGATGTATGGAAGGTTGCTGCAATTGACAGAACATATGGAACAGGAAAATACATCGTTGGGTTCTTGCAGAACTTTGGCGCAGAGATAGGTGCCTTTGGATCAACTTCGACATTTCATGAAAACGACATGGTGATTATTGGTTCTAATGAGAAAGACATGGCATTTGCAACGAACAAATTAGTTGAGATGCAAGGGGGAGTAATAGTAGTAAAAAATGAAAAAATTCTTGCTAAATCTGCCCTTCCATTTGCTGGTTTGATATCGACTCTACCGTTTGATAAGGCACTTTTAGAATATTTGGAAGTGAACTCGAAAATAGTTGATGCAGGTTGCAAATTCAAAAATCCTTATCTTATCCCACTCTTTCTTCCTTTCCTTGCTTTGCCTGACATA
This sequence comes from uncultured Nitrosopumilaceae archaeon, assembly GCA_964434855.1. Lineage (GTDB taxonomy): Archaea > Thermoproteota > Nitrososphaeria > Nitrososphaerales > Nitrosopumilaceae > UBA8516. Next base: position 36,642 of record CAYSWR010000004.1, read on the forward strand.
CGAATTCTTTACACTGGAATTGTAGATGTAAAAGACAGAACGTATCTGAACGTTCTAGCTCAATAAGGTATTAAAAGGGGCATTGAACTATCACAAAAAGAGAGATTAATTTTGGCTTCAATTCAACAAACTCCACAAGGTCCGGTTTTAGTCTTAAGAGAAAGTGCACTTCAACAAAAAGGTAGGGATGCACAGAAAAACAACATAGCAGCTGCAAAGCTTGTAGCAGAACTTGTACGCACAAGCCTTGGCCCAAGAGGAATGGACAAGATGCTTGTAGATTCACTTGGTGATGTAACTATAACAAATGACGGTGCAACAATTCTAAAAGAAATTGATGTTCAACACCCAGCTGCAAAAATGATGGTAGAAATTGCAAAGACTGTGGACAATGAAGTAGGTGATGGTACTACCTCTTCTGTAGTGTTTGCTGGTTCATTATTGGCAAAAGCAGAGGAACTTTTGGAAAAAAATGTACATGCCACTGTTATAATAGAAGGATATCAAGCAGCAGCCGATAAATCTCTTTCACTTCTTTCTGAACTTGCTAAACAAGTAGATCCGGAAGAAAAGGAAATCCTACTTAAAATTGCAAGAACAAGCATGGAATCAAAACTTGTTTCTGAAGATAGTGTTATGCTTTCCAAGATTGTTGTAGACTCGGTCTTACAAGTAGTAGAAAAACAAGGCGACAAATACAAAGTAGATTTGGATAACGTTAAGGTAGAAAAGAAAGCTGGTGGCTCAATACGAAACACCTCTCTCATCAAAGGAATTGTCTTAGATAAAGAGGTAGTTCACAGCGGAATGCCAACCAAGATAGAAAAGGCAAAGATTGCACTTGTTAATGCACCACTTGAAATTGAAAAAACAGAGATGAGTGCAGAAATTAGAATAACTGACCCAACTCAAATGCAGATGTTTCTTGAAGAAGAAAATAGAATGCTCAAAGCAATGGTTGATAAAATCATAGAAGTAGGAGCAAATGTTCTGATTTGTCAAAAAGGCATTGATGATATAGCACAACATTATCTTGCAAAGGCAGGAATACTTGCTGTCAGACGCGTAAAAGAAAGTGATCTGACAAAGCTTGCCAAAGCAACAGGTGGAACAATCAGCACCAACCTTGATGATATGACATCAAAAGATCTTGGTTCTGCAGAACATGTGGAGCAAAAAAAAGTTGAGACAGACAAATGGGTGTTTATTGAAGGTTGCAGGAATCCTCACGCAGTAACACTTCTTCTAAGAGGAGGCTCACAAAGAGTAGTTGACGAAGTTGATAGATCAATACATGACGCTTTAATGGTCGTTAAAGATGTAATTGAAAAACCAGCAATTGTTGCAGGTGGTGGTGCTCCAGAAGCATATCTTGCTTCAGGTCTTAAAGACTGGGCAGACCGCTTTGAGGGACGGGAACAACTTGCAATTAAAAAATATGCAGAAGCACTGGAAATCATTCCACTTACAATTGCAGAAAATGCTGGAATGGATCCTATAGATACCATGATTACATTAAGAGCAAAGCAAGCACAAGGCAAAAAGTGGACTGGAATCGATGCACGAAACACACGCATAGCAGACATGTACTCACTTGATATCATTGAACCAGTAGCAGTAAAAGAGCAGATTATAAAATCAGCAACAGAAGCTGCTTGTATGATTCTAAGAATTGATGATGTAATTGCCTCATCCGGTGCCAAGGGTGGGGGCGGACATGCACCTCATCCCCCAATGGGCTAAAAACTTCTCATGTTAGAGAACCTACAGAATCTTAACATTGTTGGTTCTGTGGTTGTTTTAAACGACTTTTTTCTAGACAGAATAATAAAGATACAAAATATTGCAACACTATACGACCTAATTTCAAAAAAGAGTCAGCTTGGAGGAAGCATAAGGGGTATTCCACAAACAGATCTAAAAGGTGGAAATGCAACAAATGTTGCATATGCACTTGCAAAACTTGGTGTGCCAGTTTCGCTAATCACTGTAGCAAACAAACCAAGTTCACATATTTTACATGAAACATTTTCTGAATTTCCAAATTGTTCATTGTTTTTAATTGATGGAGATCCTGGTAGAACTACATCACTTGAATTTAGTAATAACGGGCGTCCTGTAAATATAATGCTCTCTGATCTAGGTGACAATGAAAATTTTGGACCTGAAAAACTAGGTCAAAAAGAACAAACCGCAATTCAAAATGCAGATGCAATTATAGTTACAAACTGGGCAAGCAACGAAAAAGGCACGGAACTGTCCAAATATGTATTTGGCAAATCTACGAAATCACTTCATTTTCTAGATCCTGCAGACATTCAATCAAGACCAGGTGAATTCAAAGAAGCCATCTCAGAACTGGCTTCGAATCTAGATTCCTTGTGCCTAAATGAGAACGAATGTAACATTTTATTGAAACAATTTGATCTAGGAATTATCTCAAATGAAGAAGAAACTAAAAAACTAGTCTCTAGTCTTTCAGAAAAAACCTCCGTTACTATAGATTTACACACGTCAAGTGGAGCATTTTGGTCAAACGGGAAAGAGGTAGAATTTGTAAAATCTCTTCCCACAGAGGTAAAATTTGTAACTGGGGCAGGAGATGTTTGGGATGCTGCAAATATTTTGGGTTATCTTGCTGGCCTTGAAGTGAAAGAAAGATTGCTTTTTGCAAACGCTGCAGCATCACTTTATGTTAAAAGTCCAAATGGCATGCCCCCAACAATGCAAGAAACATTATCATTTGTTACTGCGGTTCTATAGTAGCCGGTGGTTTACTTGAAATCACATAGCTAACCCAAGATGCACCATCTATTTCATTTGTAATTCTGTTGCTTATTCGCTCTAAAACTTCTGGAGGTAGTCTTGTCCAATCTGCAGTCATTGCATCTATAGAATTTACAACACGAACAATAACAATGTGACCGTACTTTCTTTCATCACCTACTACTCCAACTGCCCTGTCATCTCCTACTGCAGCATATGCTTGCCAGACTTTGTCATACCATCCAGCTACCATAAGTTCATCTTCTACAATTTTACTTGCAAGTTTACAAATCTGCAATTTCTCTGGAGTCACTTCCCCAATTATTCTAACTGCAAGACCTGGTCCTGGAAATGGATGACGATTTGAGAGTTTATCTGGTACTCCAAGTGCCTTTGCAACTTTTCTTACCTCGTCTTTGTAAAGAAAACGTAATGGTTCTAAAACCTGCATATTTAGCCAAGAAGGTAGACCTCCAACATTGTGGTGTGTTTTTATTACAGCCGCAGGTCCCTTTGAGACTCCACTTTCAATCACATCTGGATAAAGCGTTCCCTGCGCAAGCCATTTGAAAGGACCATTTTTTTCAGCAAACTCTGTAAATATCTGAATAAACTGTTCGCCTACTATCATTCTTTTTTGTTCTGGATCTTTTATCCCCTTTAACTTTGAAAGAAAACTTTCCTTTGCATCTATGCGCGTAAAGTTCACTGCAAAATTGTTTTTGAACATGTTTTCTACTTCATTTTCCTCGTCTAATCGTAAAAGGCCATTATCTACAAAGACACATTTTAGCCTCTTTCCTATTGCTTTCTGAATTAAGAGCGCAGCTACCGTAGAGTCTATTCCTCCACTTATACCACACAATACGTCACCGTCAATTTTTGAAATTTCTTTTACTGTGTTTTCTATGAAATTTTCTATGGTCCAATCTTGTTTAGCATGACATATGTTTATTACAAAATTTTTCAAAACCTCTGTACCTCTTTCTGTATGCATCACTTCTGGATGAAACTGTATGCCATAGATTAGTTTCTGTCTGTTTGCTATAGCTGCTGCGTAAGAGTTTTCGGTGTGGCCTATTATCTCAAAACCACTTGGAATTTGTTCTGCTGCATCACCATGACTCATCCATGCTCGTATAGATTTTCCCATGCCCGAGAAGAGATCAACATCATTGTCTATAGTAAGTGATGAGGAGCCATATTCCTTGTTTGCACGTTTTACTTTACCACCAAAATTATTTACTATTAATTGATGACCATAACAAATTCCTAAAATAGGTAATCCTAGATCAAATATGCCGTTTTGTGGTTTTGGTGAGTTACTATTGTATACACTGGCAGGACCGCCAGCAAAGATGACACCTTTGGGATTTATCTTTTTTAATTCCTCAAGTGATATGTCAAAGGGTACAAGCTCAGCATATACTGAAAACTCACGAATTCTTCTACAAATTAAGTGGCTATACTGTGAACCAAAGTCTAAAACAACTATCTTATCCATAACTTCACTTTTTAGAATTCTCAATCATGCGGGAAAAAGACCATGCTACTGTATTGATTATTTCGTTTACTCGTTCCCTTTCGCGATAATTTTTGATCAAAATCTCCCTTATCATGTTACCATCTTTGTTTATTATGCAATTTATCACTGAATCTGGATCTATCTTTCCATTTTGAACATCCAAATTATCTTTGCTTTCCATACCGGCAATTATTCTTCCTAAGAAAAACGATTTGAATGGTTGCGTTTCTATGTCTAGTTTCACATCATCTGATGGTATAATCACAACTTCTTTTGCAGTAACATGTGCATTTGCAATAACAGCATTATTTCCAGTCCTTTTAATTGGTATTACAGAACTATCTCTATCTGCTGTTAAGTGTGCCTTTTCCTGATTTGGCTTCAAAGAAGATGCCTTACTAAAACTAGACTGTTTTAGGACTGAATCTAAAATTGCAAGGTTGTTTTTCAGTTTTTCAATCTCACTTCTGCGTTTTTCAACTTCATCTGTAAGCCACTCTTTTAATTCTAAAATTTCGCGAATCTGATCCTCAGAATAATCCATGTATTTTTTAATAGCACATGGATAATAAATATTAAAACACGATCTAATTTGAGATAATCTTCTCTAGGTTGGCAGTACGTATTCTAGTAAATCCTTTGATTGGTTTTGTAGTGTATAACCCAGAATTGTCCTTTGAGGCAAGCCATTCCAAAAGTTTCTTGCCGTGTTGCAGCTTTCTCAACTTGGTACGCCTGTCATAGACTCTAATTTTTGAATATCGTCCTATTTTAGGTCCAAAGTCCATTCCAAACAGAATAATTTTTTTTGCCTTAAAATATCTGGCAAGAAACACACATCTGTCTCCATCAGTAAAGCCTCCAAAATTATGAATATTTCCAAATGGTCGTCCTTCTGTGGTTCCTATACAAATTCTAAATTCTAATGCTAGATGTAATTTTTCTATGTTGTCTCCATGTGAATGTACTACCATTATCGCCCCACTTTTGCTTGCCTTTTTCAGAAATTCGGGATCGCCATCAAGATCAGTAACCACAATATCTGGTATTATTTTATTTTCAATTAATGCCCTAGTTGCACCATCAGCAACAATTTTTGTTATGTTTTTGTATTTTTTTAATATGGGTATAGAAGAAACAAGAGAAGAACCAGCACCAACAACAAACACTGTTTGATTTCTAATTTTTTCCTCTAATTTTTTTATTGGAACTCTTCGCTTTAAGATAGAGTTTAAAACTCTGGCTGACTCTGCATCTTCTTTTCTACTAAAGTTGAATTCTTTTAAAACCTTGACATATTTTTTTTCCCACCCTTTGACTTTCATGTAAATCTAAATGTAGAGGGGGTCAATCATAAACCATGTGAGTAAACTAGGTTCAATTTCTGTAGGAAATTCAAATCCTGTGAGGATAATGGGAATACTAAACCTTAGTCCTGAATCATTTTTTAAAAAATCCATAGCTACTGACAAAGAAATGATTGCAAACAAAACAAGGGAAATGGAGGCAGAAGGAGCAGATTTCATAGATGTAGGTGGAATGTCTACAGCACCTTACTTGAAAACAACCATATCACAAAAAACAGAGTCAGAGAGAATAACTAGAGCAATCAAAATAATTCAGCGCGTATCAAATCTTCCAATTTCAGTAGATACTTGTAGATCAGAGGTTGCAAAATCTGCTCTTGAACTTGGAATCGATATAATTAATGATATTTCTGGTTTAAAATATGATAAAGACATGCCTAGGATTGTGGAAAAATATGATCCATCGCTGGTACTTTGTGCATTTAGTAAAAATCTAGTTAAGGGTAACCAAATAATCCAAACTAAGAATCTTTTGCGTGAAAGCATAACAATTGCAAAATCCGCACACATTTCAGACAATCATATTGTGGTGGATCCAGCAATAGGATTTTTCAGAAAAAAAGGAAGAGGCGAGTTTTTTACTAGAATAAATTCTGATTGGGTTAAAAGAGATCTTTTAATTCTAAATAATTTACGTTCAATCAAACTAAAATATCCACTACTTGTTTCTGTTTCACGTAAGTCATTTATTGGAAATTTACTACAAATTAAAAATCCAGATGACAGACTATATGGTTCGCTTACTGCAGAATCAATAGCAGTCCTCAATGGTGCAGATATTATTCGAACTCATAACGTACAAGAAACAAAACAAGTAATTACTATCGCACAAAAATTATCTCATCATTTCAGGAAAGGCTTATAACAGAATGTTATTCTAGACTAGAAGGTTTAGTTGGAAATACGGGAAGGACTGACTTTTGACGATGTGCTCCTAGTACCCAGACGTTCCAGTATAGTTACTAGATCTCAAACAAATCTGCAAACCAAACTATCAAAGAACATCTCACTTAACATTCCTATTATTAGCGCAAATATGGATACAGTAACAGAATCTGCCATGGCTGTTGCAATGGCACGCGAAGGTGGAATCGGGATAATACATCGATTTCTTACAATTTCAGAACAAGTAAACGAGGTACTAAAAGTCAAACGTTCTGGAAGTGTAATAATTGAAAATCCCTACTTTATCAAACCGGATCAATCTGTCAGAGAAGCTGTTAGTTACATGAAAGAAAAAGAAGTATCTGGTCTTTTGGTAACTGATTCTAATTCTAAACTGGTAGGAATTCTAACAAGACGCGATATTATGTTTGAATCTGAAAGCACCAAACTTGTGAAAGATGTTATGACAAGTGATGTAGTGACAGCTAAATCAGGAATTAGTGTGTCAGAAGCAAAAAAAATTCTTCAAGAAAATAGAATAGAAAAACTTCCACTTGTTGATGAAAAAGGACTTGTAAAAGGTTTGATAACAAGCAAAGACATCATGAATACCGATAACTATCCTGCTGCTTCAAAGGACAAAAAAGGGAGGCCTCTTGTTGGATCAGCAGTAGGAGTAAAAGGCGATTTTATGGAGCGAACAGAAGCATTACTTGAAGCTGGTGCTGATGTAATTGTTGTAGATATCGCGCATGGTCACAGTGATAACGCAATAAACACAGTTAGGTTGATAAAAAAGGCCTTCCCAACATCTGAACTAATAGCAGGCAATGTAGCAACAGCTCAAGGAGCCGAAGATTTAATCAAAGAAGGAGTGGATGCAGTTAAAGTAGGCGTGGGCTCAGGTTCAATATGTATAACCAGAGTAATAACAGGCTCTGGTGTGCCTCAGCTTACTGCAGTACTTGATTGTGCAAAAATTGGCAAAAAATACGACGTTCCAATAATTTCTGATGGTGGCATACGAACCTCTGGTGATGCAACCAAAGCATTAGCAGCTGGAGCATCTACTGTGATGGTTGGAGGTATACTTGGCGGAACAGATGAGAGCCCAGGCTCACCAGTGATGAAGAATGGAAAAAGATTCAAGATTTACAGAGGCATGGCTTCATTTTATGCCTCTCTTGGAAGAAAATCCAAAGAAACAGGGAGTGTATCAATAAGTGAAGATCTTAATGATTATGTCGCTGAAGGAGTAGAAGCAATGGTTCCATACAAAGGCAGTGTAACAGATATCATAAAACAGCTGACAGGAGGAATCAGATCTGGATTAAGCTATTGTGGTGCAAACACAATTCAACAAATGCAAGAAAACGCTGAATTTATGAAAATGTCAAGGGCGGGTTTTGCAGAAAGCCAACCACATGATGTGGATCTGATGTAATTCACTTTTAAATATAGTATACAAATTACTTCTTTTAATGCTTAGCAAGAAAACTGTAATTGGAATCGGGATAGGCAGTTTCTTAATCATATGGGGATCTATTTTTCTAATTCCTTCATTTGGTAAACAAACACAATCAATCGACGAAACAATTGGTAAGGTAGAAAATACCATTTACCAGTTTGATGCACAAGAACATTTTCATGAAATACTAAATGTTACTGGAAGTTCATTTCATGTAAAGATAAAGACACCAGCTGATGGTCTACAAGTAGACGAGGCTTTCAAAAAGGAAGTTAACCTAGATTGGTATGGTCTGGAAGATGGACCACATAGAATTGAGGTTACAAATACCGGAGATTCTGACGTACGAGTATCTGGCACACTTGAATTCATAAGCAATCCAACCGAGTTTGCAAAACACATGCTGCCAATAATATCTGGTGTTGTAATAATTGGAATTAGTGCAGTTTTTTCAGTAAGAAAACCAAGAGGCTTTTAGCTCAAATCTGCACGCGGATATGAACCAAGTACCTTGAGAAATACGGTATTTTCTTTTATCTTGGTCAACACGTCAGCTATGCGAGATTCATTTTCATGGCCTTCAAAATCTACATAGAAATTGTATTCCCAAGGTGTGCTTTTTGTTGGACGCGATTCTATTTTTGTCAGATTTATTTTATTTGAATTAAATTTCTCAAGAATGCTATAGAGTGCGCCTGGAATGTGCTTTATGGAAAATATTATTGATGTCTTATCTTTTCCAGTCTTTTCCTGTTTTTTCTTTGCAAGAACTAGAAATCTAGTATAGTTATTTGCATTATCTTCTATATTCTCTTTAATTATGGGAACTTTGTAGATTTCAGCAGCTCTCTTACTGGCAATGCATGCCGCGCTTTCACTTTTTAATTCAAGCAAAATTTTCACACTTCCGGCTGTATCATATGTAGGAATAGATTTCAGCTTGTGCTCCTGAATAAACTTTCTACATTGTCCAAGTGCTTGTGGATGAGAATATACGGTATCTATTTTTTTTAATTCTTGAAACCCGATCAAACAATGTTTTATTCTATAATAGATCTCATCTACAACATTAAGAGTGGTAGACAAAAGCAGATCATAACTTTCGCCCACACTGCCTTCAAGAGAATTTTCAATAGGAAGTATGGAATAATCCGTCTGACCTTTTTCTGTTGATTCCAAAACATCGTAAAACGTAGGATGTGGTATAGTTTCTATAGTATTTCTGAAAAAGTGGAACGCCGCTGCCTCACTATAAGCGCCTCTTTCTCCTTGGAATGCAGCTCGAAGCATTATTCTTACTGGGATCCTAGTTTTATAAAATCGCCGTTTCCAAACTTACTTGAAAGCTTTCTTTCTTCGATGTAGCCACAATCTACACATTTTACGTTACCGCCTATCTGTACTACTTTACCAGCACATTTGTTACACTGTGTAAATAAAACTCCAAGTTCAGGTTCGCTAATTGTTGCATGAATTGCTCCATTTAGGTGACTGATGATTTTGACCATGACGACATCACTTACTCTTGCAATGATTCTTTTCTTTGCACCTCTTGCTTGACATATGCACTCAAGACCAGAATGTGTTGGTTTGCCATTTATGTACAACATGTTAATGGCAAACATGTTGTTCATCAGTGCAGCCACATTTCCAATGACTAGATCATTTACTTGTGGAACTGCTGGTGACTTGAATCGATTAATATTTGCAATTCGATGAGTTTTATCAAATTCTTTGGTGCCTGCTACTACAGATCTTATGGCATGTCCATCATCAAAGGTATTGTTACCTGTTTCAAATTCTTCAATGGTTGCAACTTTATCACCTGGTAGAATGAATTCAGACAATGCATAATTTTTGAACTTGTTGATTATAATTGTTTATAGCCAGTGGGGGATTTGCAAAAACTCCTCTATGCTTTCATTTTTTAATAATTTTAAAAGTGCATTTGCCTGTGGCGTGGAAAGCACTGGCTTGTGAAAATGATTATCCGTAGATATCCTAGGGCATGCAACCTGAATGAAAGCATCAATTCCTTTTAGGTTGCCAAGTCTCTCATCTGTTATCTCAGTCAAAGCAAAGAGTTGAACCTTTTTACCTGCTTTCTCAAGCTCCTTTCTGAATTTTAGGGCTGTAGTTTTTGAAAATTGCCCCTCCTTGAGGCCAACTATGATTCCAAAGGTTTCAGCCTCGGCTGCCTTGTATACTGCAAGAATTGCTTTTTTTTGCAGTTTCTGAGCAAACTCTGTAACCTCTCTTATCTCATCAAAATAAGGATCTAGTATGTATGTTGGTTTTCCAGTGGAAAGTGCAATTCCAGATGCATGAAAAGCACTCTGGCCTAAAAACACATTGGCATCTACACTGTCTTTTGTTTCTGTTGTTGGATAAAACTCGCATCCAAAAACCTGTCCATCATTTAACTGGCCTTTTCCTTTTCCAATTTTTACTGTGACTCCACCTTCTTCTAGAATTTTTTTTACTATCTCTATCTGTAGTAGATGTTGACTATCAGTTACTAATGAAACAGTCTTTCCTACAAGCTCAGTAGCACATTTCATTGCCACTTTGTCAAAGGAAATGTCGTCAAATGCATCAATAAGGATAATATTTTCACCAAATGTGGTGTCGTTTATCGTATGCCCTATGTGAAAAAGTATCTCTGCACCTAATACTTTGGCACCGTTTGTATTCATGTCACATGTACCAAAACACGTATCCGCAAGAACATATGCAGGAATGCCAAATCTTTCCATTATTTTTGATGCAGTTTCTTGGACTTTTGTAAGTATTCCATCAGGTCCATTCAAAGCAACCGAAACAGGTTTTCTTTTTTGGATCTCATCAAAAATCCTCTTTTCATCTACTACTATCATTTGTTGTTTTAAAGCTCATTCGTTTTTAATTTAAATCAAGCGAAGCTACACAATATTTAATATCATTTGATCTAACACCATGACATGGCAATTGCATTTGTTCTCATAAATGCAGAACTTGGAGCAGAAAATGAACTAGTAAACCAGCTAAAAGCTATTGAAAATGTCAAGTATGTCTATGTTCTGTACGGTGCCTATGATTTAGTAGTAAAAATTGAAGCCCCTGATAATGCAACACTCAAAAAAACTATATCAAACAACCTAAGGCAACTCAAAAATGTGCGTTCTACACTCACAATGACTGTAATTGATGAAAACTAGCTCTGTACTTCATATTGGCTTTGATGACACAGACTCAAGGAAGGGGATGTGTACAACATTTCTTGCATACAAGATTGTAGAATATCTAAAAAAAGAACATGTACAATTTTTGGACTATCCGCATCTGATCAGGTTTAATCCCAACATACCTTGGAAAACACGAGGCAATGGCGCAGTAGCTATGAAAATTAAAACTGAAAAACCAGATACTATTAAAAAAAACATAATTGAATTTATCAAGAAATACTCTTCAATAAACGAAGGTGCAAACCCTGGACTTGTTTTTTATCAGCAAGAAAAAATTCCCGAACATTTCTCTAAATTTAGTAAACTTGCATTATGTAGACTGATCAGTAGAAACAAGGCAAAAGAATTCACTACAAAAAATGACATAGAATCATTTTATCTTGGGAATGGGCAGGGATTAGTAGGATCTGTTGGAGCAATAGGTTATTCTTTTGATGATCACACCTTTGAGTTTATCAGCTACAGAGATGAATCTAATTTTGGTAAGAAACGAGAAATCTCAAAAGAAAGTGTAAAGGAAATGCAAAATCTGACACGCCCAAGAACCTTTAACAGCTTTGACGAAGAAAAAAATCGAGTTTTAATTGCACCTCATGGACCTGATCCAGTACTTTTTGGTGTCCGAGGAGAAGACATTGAATCTGTTTTAAAAGGTGCATTGTTGGTAAAAGCTGCCGAAAAGTTTGCGGGTTATATGGTTTTTAGATCAAATCAAGGTACTGGGGCACACTTGAAAAATGAACTTGATGTATCGAATTTGAAACCATTTTCATCGGGAACCATTACTGGAAAGATCTCTGACCAGCCAAAAATTAAACTTGGAGGACATGTTATTTTTTCCATTATTAAAAATGGTCAAAAAGTTCAATGTGCTGTGTACAAACCTACAGGCATAACACAGATTGCTTCCAAGTTAATCAAAGGTGATCTAGTAAAGGTAGGTGGAGGTGTAAGAAAAGCATCGAAAAATCACAAGCGAACTCTAAATGTAGAATTTCTCAAAGTCTTAGAATTAGAAAAAAATCTAAGAATGGTAAATCCGCTTTGTTATACTTGCAAAAAAAGAATGAAATCCAAGGGCAAAAACCAAGACTTTGAATGTATCAAGTGTGGAAGTACCTCAAAGCATAAAACGCTTGAAGAAATTCCACGAAAAATTGAAAAACGACTCTATGTGCCAATCATGTCTGCGCATAGACATCTAACTCGACCTCTACAAAGAATTGGAAAATCAAATAAAAAAATTAACTTTTCTGACTCTGAAAAATGGTTTCATGTTTCTTAATCTATGAAAAATCACTATCCAAAATTAAGACAAGAAACTAAATAATCTTAGAATGATTTCAATAATTAAATAACGTAGCGGGGAGTAGATTTGAACTACTGATTTGCGGGTATCTCATCAGTATTGATTATGAGCCCGCCGGGATGACTTTGCCCAAGTAGTCTGGCTTCCCCACCCCGCTAACTGAAAAGAAGTTTCAGGGTGATATATACGCTTTATCAAATTTTGGAAATAATTAATAGGATTCACAAGATGTCAAAACTGTGAATAAAAAAATAAGAATCGCAGGAATTATTGGAGCAGTAATAGCTTCCATCATAATCCTAAATTCGCCTTCAAACCCAATTGTTATTCCAGTACCAACAACAAATTCGACTGGAACAAAATCCGTAGAAATCGTTGCAACAAATCTTCAGAAACCTTGGGCTATGGATTTTGCGGATGATAGAATTTTCTTCACAGAAAAGGTTGGCAGAATAAGAGTAATCGATTCTGGTATCTTACTAGAAGAACCTCTTGCTAATTTGCATGTAGTAGATATTACTGATGGCGGACTGCTTGGTTTGACCTTACATCCTGACTTCGGAAACAACCATTTTCTCTATGTTTTTTATACATATGAGGAAGGAGAAAAACTCTGGAACAAGGTGATCAGAATCACTGAATCTGAAAACAAACTTACTGACGCTATAGTAATTCTGGACAAAATTCCTGGAGCAGAATTTGATAACGGCGGGGTAATAAAATTTGGTCCTGATGGAAAACTGTACATAGCAACTGGCGATGCTACAGATGAACACGCAGCACAAGACGTGCAATCGCTTTCAGGAAAAATTCTAAGACTAAATGACGATGGTACAATCCCTTCTGACAATCCATTTCATAATCCTGTGTTCTCATATGGACACAGAAATCCTCAAGGAATGGCGTGGGATAAATCAGGAAATCTGTATGTAACAGAACATGGACCTACAAAAAATGATGAGATAAATTTTGTAAAAGCTGGACAAAACTTTGGTTGGCCCGATCAAGAGTGTTCAGGCGATAAAAATTTTGTAGACTCTTTAGTATGTTATAATCCAAGTTTGGAGCCTGCTGGTATAGTTTTTTATTCTTCCAACAAACTTGATCTTGAAAATGATCTAATTATGGCAACTTTGCGTGGAACTAATTTGTACAAGTTAACCATAGATGACGGTATTATCACTGCACAACAAAGCATATTGGGTGGAGCTGGAAGGATAAGAGATGTAAATGAAGGACCAGATGGCTATCTTTACATACTTACAGGAAATACTGACGGAAGAGGATTTCCAGATAAAACCGATGACAAACTTATCAGGATAGTAAAATAAATTGGCAAATTCATTAATTCCCAAGTTTTATGAAAAAAGTAAGAAAGAAAGGATCAAAGCAATAGCGTCATTTTGTGGTCTTTCAGAAAAAGACGTTAAAGTTCTGCAAAATGATGGCGGGATTTCATTTGATGAAGCAGATAAGATGGTTGAAAACGCAATAGGTACAGTATCCTTTCCACTTGGAATAGCTACAAGCTTTAGGATAAACAAAAAGGACTACCTTGTCCCGATGGTAATCGAAGAACCGTCAGTAATTGCTGCTGCCTCAAAGGCTGCAAAGATAGCAAGAAAATGGGGCGGTTTTGTCATGAAGGCAGACGAATCATACAGTATTGGGCAGATTCAAGTCGTAGATGTCAATGTAAAGTCAGCTATTCCCAAGATTATGAAATCTTCTAAAGAAATTCTAAAACTTGCAAATTCAAAAAGCAAGACACTTTCTAAGATGGGAAAAGGTGCAAAACAAGTTTCGTGCAAAGTAATCAAAACTGGTTCTGGTCCTATGTTGATTGTTGAACTCTTAATTGATGTTGGTGATGCGATGGGTGCAAACGTAACAAATACCATGTGTGAAGGTGTAGCACCTCTAATTGAAAAGTTAACAGGTGGAAGAGTGATACTAAGAATACTTTCAAACTATTCAACAAAAAGACTGGTAAGAGGCACTGCTGTTTTTGATAAAAATGAAGTAGGCGGGCAAAAAATAGTCGATAACATCATCCTAGCATACCAATTTGCAGCAAATGATCCATACAGAGCTGTAACTCATAACAAAGGAATCATGAATGGAATAATTGCAGTCGCAAATGCAACCGGACAAGACACAAGAGCAATTGAAGCAGCAGCCCATGCATACGCCGCAAGAACTGGAAGATATGACTCACTTACAGAATGGAAAAAAGACAAGAAAGGAAACTTGGTTGGCAAAATTGAATTACCAATGTCTGTAGGAACTGTGGGTGGTATTGTAAATGTGCACCCAATGATCAAAATTTGTACAAAAATTATTGGAGTGAAATCTGCAAAAGAACTTGCATGTGTAATTGCAGCAACAGGTCTTGCACAGAACTTTAGCGCAATACGAGCTCTTGCTTCTGAAGGAATACAAAAAGGACACATGAGACTACATGCAAAAAATATTGCCGCAGCTGCAGGTATCAAATCAGATAAGATAGATGAGGTAACAAAGAGAATGATAAAAGAAGGAAACGTCTCAGTACATCGCGCAAAAGAAATACTCAAAAAATCTTAGCGCCCAAGATATATATCTAAAAACCCTTGCTAGGACTACGTTGACTCTAGTTAAATTTGCAATACCCAAAGGTAGTATTGAAGATGCTACCTTCAAGGTTTTAGAAAGATCCTGGACAAAAGTAAAACGAGGAGACAGAACATATCGTGTAACTCTGGATGATCCGCAAATTGCAGTAAAGATGCTAAGACCACAAGAGATCCCAAACCTTGTCTTTGACGGGTTGTATGATGTTGGTATAACAGGTAAAGATTGGGTACAAGAAACAAATGCAGATGTACAAACTCTTTTGGACTTGGAATATGGGAAAATAAAACTTGTAATAGCAATACCTGACTCTTATAATTTCAAATCACTTGACGAAATGATTGCAGCATATGCAAAAAAGAAAAAGATACTTAGAATCTCTTCTGAATATCTTACGACAGCTGCAAAATTCATAAAACAATCTAAAAGTTACAAAAAACTCTATGGTTCAAAGGATCCCCTCATCATAACTCCATGGTTACGAATTGGTTCAAACAAGAATGTGCAAATCCACCTATCATTTGGAGCAACTGAAGCAAAACCACCAGATGATGTAGACGCAATAATGGATGTAACAGAAACAGGTACTACGCTTACACAAAATCAACTAAAGATAGTAGACACTGTATTGGAATCAAGCGCTATTCTAATAGCAAATAAATCATCACTAAGAGATAAGACAAAGCGGGAAAAGATCTACGATATTGTCACTATGTTACGTGGAGCCATAGAAGGAAAAGAGCACCTACACATATTTCTAAACGTACAAGAAAAGAATCTCAATAAATTGCTAAAAGAACTACCGTCACTTAAACGACCTACTGTTAGTCCTCTTAGTGAGAAGGGATGGTACGGAATAAACACAATAATCCCCAAGTCTGAATTTCACAAACTTATTCCAAAACTTCGAAAGATAGCACAGGGATTAGTAGTACACGAGCCAAAGCAAATACTTGCACTAGAGGAGATAAAACGAGATGAGGAAAATTGATGAGAACCATCATAGTTCGAAATATCAATACTACCGTAGCAGACGTACGACAACGACCTAGACCTACAGAGAAACAAAAGAAAATAGTTAATGACATACTTCTTGATGTACAAAAAAATCCGCAAGACAGCACGCTAATAAAATATGAAAAAAAAGATGGCAAGCTAAAAGCAGATCTGAAATCAATTAGAGTAACAAAGTCTGAAATCAAGAATGCATACTCTAAAGTAACAAAAGATCAGATTGATGCAATTAAGCTTGCAAAAAAAAGGTTGGAAAGAACAGAGCGTACACTAAAAAGTAAACTAGAGAAAATTACAATTCAAGCAGACGGAATAAAAATTGTTAAAATGTTTGTGCCAATTGAAAGTGTAGGCTGCTACATTCCAGGTGGTGAAGCTAGATATCCTAGCACTGTAATTATGTCTGTTATTCCAGCCAAAGTGGCTGGTGTAAAAAAAATTATTGCTATTTCACCACCTGATAAAAATGGAGACATAGATCCGCTTACACTTGTTGCTGCAGACATTTGCGGAGTAGATGAATTTTACAAAGCCGGCGTAGCAGGAATTGCTGCACTAGCATATGGAACTAAATCTGTACCCAAAGTGGATAAGATAGTTGGACCTGGAGGATTGTTCATTACTATTGCTAAATACCTTGTAAGCGAGACTGTCTCAATTGATATGGTTGCAGGCCCAACCGAACTTGCAATCATAGCAGATTCTTCTGCAGATCCAAATGTTGTTGCTTCTGATCTAATATCTCAAGCAGAACACGGACCTGCTTCTATGTGTTGTTTGATAACTACTTCTACTAGACTAAAAAATATGGTACTAGATTCATTACAAAAACAAATTAGTAAAATACAAAGACGAGAATTTGTCAAGGCAAGTTTGAAAAACAACGGATTTATTGCAATTTGCAAGAGCGAATCAGAAGTTATAGAATTTGCAAACCAATTTGCTCCAGAACACCTAGAAATAATCACAAAAAATCCGCAACAGATAGCACAAAAGATTAGATCCGCCGGTCTTGTACTGATAGGAAAAGATACTCCGTCTTCAGCAAGTGATTATCTGCTAGGTTCAAATCACATCCTTCCCACAAACGGGTTTGCAAGAACTAGAGGATCACTTGGAGTATTGGACTTTATGAAAATACAAAGCCAAATAGAAACTTCAAAAACTGAATTACGAAAAATCTCAAAATACATGAAAGCTTTGACAACTGCAGAAGGACTACCAAATCACTACGAAGCGGTAAGGACTAGATTAAAATGAAATCAGGTTGGTTCCAAAAAAAAGTAGAACAACTGTCAAAGCTAAAAGGGTATCAGAAACCTGAAAAGTTTCCAAATGCGCTAAAACTTGATTCTAATGAAAACTATGCAATAGACAGAGAGTTTTCCTTGGATTTGATCAAACAAACCGAAGATAAGCTTGACGTGAGAGAATACCCACTAAGTGACACTGAACGACTCGTAGAATCGCTTTCTAGATACATCAAAATGCCGCAAGAAATGATTGGAGTAGGAAACGGCTCTGATCAAATCATTGATCTAATATTGGCAAATTTTGCTTCAAAAGACACAAAAATTCTGACTTCAGAACCCACCTTTGGCTTTTTTGAAGAAAGATGCAAGTTGTATTCTATTCCAACAATCAAGATTCCTTTCACAAAGAACATGACACTAGAATTAGAAAAGTTTCTTTCAAATATAAAAAAGGCTGACATTCTTTATCTTGATTCGCCAAACAACCCAACTGGATTTCAGTTTTCAAAAAACAAACTAGAACAACTGATCAAAGAATTTAACGGTCTTGTAATAATTGATGAAGCATACGTAGAATTTGCTGACTATTCTATTATAGACATGACAAAGAAAAGAGATAATCTGATTGTGTTAAGGACACTTTCAAAATCATTTGGACTTGCGGGACTTCGTGTTGGGTATTTTATTGCAAACAAAAAGATAGCTAGTGTATTTACCAAAACAATTCAATATCCATATCCACTAAATACTGTTGCAATAGAGACAGCGATTTTAGCTTTACAAAAATCAAAACAAATTTCTGAAATTGCAAATCTTATCAAAAAAGAAAGGTCTAGAATAATAGAAACACTTCGCGGTATGGGTGTTTTTCAAGTCTTTGACTCAAAAGCAAATTTTGTACTTTTTAATGCACCTGGTTCTGGACTACGTATCTACAAAGCTCTCGTAGAACAGGGTATTGTCGTGAAAAATCTAGGGAAGATGGGAAGCCACGACGGTTGCTTGAGGGTCACAGTAGGTTCAGAAGAGATGAATTCAAAATTCTTGCTAGCAATACGTGATCTATTGAAATGACAATTCAAAAGTTAGATGAGGGTATATTTGTGGACACTGCAAAGATTGACAAGATAAAAAATCTTGACAGTGTGATATTTGACTGTGATGGCGTGCTTATCGATATTTCAAATTCATACGATCTTGCTATAAAAAAAACTGTAGATTTTGTACTCAAAAAAATGGCAAACATAGATCAGCCCAACATTGTAAGCACGCAGATGATTGACGGTTTTAAAGCTACGGGAGGTTTTAATGACGAAGTTGATCTTACGTATTCACTCATTCTTTCAGTTGTAGCTGCAAAAAAACTAAACAGAAATGCATCTGAATTCATTTTTGATGTAATTAAAAATGCAGACCAAACTGGGATCTCTTCTGTTGAGATGTATCTTGACACACTTGTAGATATTTCTGAAATCAGAAAAAAATTAGCATATCCTGGTCAGCATGACACAAACCCTCTGTATTCTGTATTTGATGAAATGTTTTATGGTGCTAATCTGTATAATGAACTTTATAAAAGAAAACCCCAGTTTTTTAACGATAAAGGACTAATCGATAACGACATAGTGCTTGTCAAAAAAGAACTAATCGATAAGCTAAGAAAAAAATTTGGGAAAAAAATCTCAATAGTGTCAGGACGTGGCTTTGTTTCCACAAAATATTCGCTAAAGACATTATTTGATGAATTTGATCTGAAAAATTCACGATTTTTAGAAGATGAACCACGCGAGTTTGCAAAGCCAAATCCGCAACCACTGGTATCATCTATCAAAGGACTAGAGTCCTCATGTTGCATGTTTGTAGGTGACTCGGTTGAGGATATTATAATGGCAAGAAAGGCTGATGAACTTGGCAACAAGACAATCTTTTGTGCTATTTATGGTACAAGCAAAGACCCAGAAACAAAACGCAATCTCTTTGAACAAAAAAATGCTGACATCATACTAGAATCAATAGATCTGATTCCGAAGACATTAAATCTGGTAGAGGCATAAAACTCGCTCTCTGCAGGAATTTGTATGAAATCTAGATTAGGCCGCATCAATAGAAAAACAAAAGAGACTGAAGTTTCTGTAACTGTTAATCTTGATGGAAATGGAAAGATTTCAGTAAAGACCG